>JALYKJ010000376.1 GCA_030774845.1 Verrucomicrobiota bacterium | reverse complement strand
AAGCCTGTGGTTGATCTTCGCGCTCGCCGCTTCGGTTGCGCCAATCGGATTGCTCCTTTTCCGACGTTACATCCAGGTCCCCGAAGCTGGACGGCAGGATTAGGAAAACCACTAATAAACACGAATGGACACCAATGACGATAAGCTCTTGTACAAAGACGAGGTCTTTCAGATCGTCGGGTGCGCGATTGAGGTTCTGAACACACTCGGCCACGGCATCGTTGAAAAGCCGTATGAGAATGCGCTGGTCGTAGAGTTCGGGTTGCGAGCAATTCCGTTCCGACAGCAGCCTGTTTTCGATGTGCTTTACAAAAGTACGAAGGTTGGCCTGTTCGTTCCCGATCTAATCGCGTTCGATGCGATCGTCGTCGATACAAAGGTCGTCGAAAAAATAACGGATCACGAGCGAGGTCTGATGTTGAATTATTTGCGAATAACGAGCTTGCGAGTCGGAGTGATTTTGAACTTTAAGCACCGCAAACTCGAATGGGAACGCCTTGTCCTGTAAGTTCGTGTTGATTCGTGTTCATTCGTGGTTGCTGGACGAGAGGATTAAATCGCGTAATTTTCTAACGTGATTCAATTGCCGAAACGGCCGCCACCATCTTCGCGCGGAATGTTAATTTTCTGTGCGGCCGTATTTGTGTCGTTACTTGGCGTATTGATTTTCCTCAATCGCGCCCGCGCTCAAAAACCGAATGAATCTGTCCCCCAATCGACCTCTATGACAACTCCATCATCCACTAATCAAGCTTCGACCAAGCCGTCTTCGGAAGAATTGAAAAAGAAACTCACCCCCGAACAATATCACGTTACCCAGCAATGCGGTACTGAGCCGCCGTTCCGAAATGAATATTGGGACAATCATCGCGACGGCATCTATGTCGATATTGTCAGCGGGGAACCGCTTTTCACGTCGCTCGATAAATTCGACAGCGGCAGCGGCTGGCCCAGTTTTACAAAACCGATCGACAACAAGAACGTCGCCGAAAAATCGGATCGCGCCCTCGGCATGGAACGCACAGAAGTCCGCGGCAGCAAAAGCGACTCGCATCTCGGCCACGTTTTTGACGACGGCCCTGCCCCGACCGGTCAGCGCTTCTGTATCAACTCAGCAGCGTTACGTTTCATTCCGGCCGAAAAATTGAAAGAAGAAGGCTACGGCCAATATCTGCCGCTCTTCGAAAAGAAAAAATAATTGCTGCGTCGGCGATTTCGACCAGACCATCTTCGGCTCTGGCTGCGTATTATTTAAGAAACTTTGATGATTGACGGGTTGCGGCTCGTCAAATCAAAGGGCCCCAAAAGGATCAACCAGGAGGGAAACTTCTGCCATGCATCGAATTCATCATCCTTCGAAGCGCTCGTGGCATTTGAGCTTGTGGCTGGGCTTGCTCGCGACGGTCGGAGTAATGGCGGGATTTCTTCACTACAGCAGCATTCAGGCGGAGAAGAAGAAGGCCGGCAATTATAATTATCTCAAGTCCGTTCCGAGTAATTCTGTTCTGAAATCGACATTGACCGAGGACCAATATCGCGTCACCCGTCAGAACGAGACCGAGACTGCCTTCAGAAACGAATATTGGGACAACAACCGCCCCGGCATCTACGTCGACGTTATTACCAACGACCCGCTCTTCAGCTCGCTCGACAAATTTGATGGCGGAACCGGACGACCAACGTTTACCAAACCGATCTCGCCCGATTGTGTTTTTCAGCAAGCCGACAGTTCTCATGATATGCAACGGACGGAAATCCGCGCCAAGCTAAGCAATTCGCACCTCGGCCACCTCTTCAAGGATCCGATCTCGCCCACCGGCGAACGTTACGCCGTCAACTCCGCCGCGATGCGTTTTGTCCCGGTGGAAAAAATGGAAGCCGAGGGTTACGCCGAATATCTCTACTCGTTCGGAAAAAAAGAGTGACTTGAGTCTGAATTTTTGGTTTCACTGGTGAAGCGAGGCGGCCAGATGAACAGCGCTCGAATCACCGGTGACGACACGTCGCGAGTTAGCATGTGTGTCGGGCTCGGCATCGCCGTTCTGCTCATTGGCGTAGTCCTTTATTTTACGCTCGCAGGGCATGCCATGAGCAAGGAGACGACTGGGTTTGATCCCAACCGCCCAGTGCCGAGTGACGCCACGCTTCGCTCGCGCCTAAAGCCGGACCAATATCGGGTCACGCGCCAAAATGGCACCGAGACAGCGTTCCAAAATGAATATTGGAACAATGTTCGACCTGGCATCTATGTCGACGTTATCACCGGTGAACCGCTTTTTTGTTCACTCGACAAGTTCGACGGCGGCACCGGGCGCCCAACTTTCTCGAAACCGATTTCGAAAGATTCGATCGTCGAAAAGGACGATAATTCTTACGACATGCATCGCATCGAATTGCGCGCCAAACGCAGCGATGCGCACCTCGGCCATTTAGTCGCCGATTCAACGTCGCCAACCGGACAGCGTTACGCAGTTAACTCTGCCGCGTTGCATTTCATTCCCGCGGAAGACATGCAGCACGAGGGTTACGCTGCTTATGTCTCTCTCGTGACCCAGGTCGCGCAAAAGTAGCGACACGCGGAAACGATTAGTGCGGCGGTCGCAGACGTCGCTACAGTCCGAGGATGTCGATCTTGTCCGCCGACGGACGGACTCGCTGTGGCGAGCGCACACGTTCCGCAAAGTCACACGAAACTTCCGGACTCATTGCTGGAATCGCCGCCTTCACGACTTGGGGGCTGATCCCGATTTATTGGAAACTTCTCGCCGCCGTTCCAGCCACCGAGATTCTCGCGCACCGATTTGTTTGGACGACGATCTTTCTCTCGATCGTGCTGAGCTGGCAGCGGCGCTGGCCTGAACTAGTCGTCAACGTGCGCTCGCGTCGTGCGCGAATTTTTTGTCTGACCGGTGGCCTCGCCATCGCCTCGAACTGGTTTCTCTTCATTTACGCGGTGAACATTGGTCGCGTCATCGAAACCAGCCTCGGTTATTTCATGACGCCGCTGATGAATGTTCTGTTCGGCGCAATTTTTCTCCGTGAACGCCTCACCCGGTTGCAGTTCGCCTCGGTGTTGCTGGCTGCGCTCGGCGTTTCGAATCTCACTTTCGGCTACGGCCGCTTCCCCTGGATCGCGGTTTTGCTCTGCGTCACCTTCGGGCTTTACGGATTGCTTCGAAAACAATCCGGCACCGCCGCCATTCCCGGCTTGTTCATCGAAACGATCCTGCTCGTTCCGTTTGCGGTGGTTTTTCTCATTTACCTTCAGCGATCCGGCGGGCTTATATTCGGTCGCGCCGGCTGGCCGTTGTCGATGTTGCTCATCAGCACCGGCATCGTTACGGCCGTCCCGCTCTTCTGGTTCGGCTATGCCACCCGATATCTCCGCCTGATCACGGTCGGTTTCCTCCAATATCTTTCTCCGATCGGTTCGTTCTTTCTTGGCGTTTTCCTTTATCACGAACCGTTTACGCGCGGGCATCTCGTCACTTTCATCTTGATCTGGCTCGCGCTCGCGCTTTTCACCGGCGAAGCGGTGTTGCGCTGGCGATCACGCCGCGTTCGCGAGCTCGCAACCTGCGCACTCGAAGCTTCGGCGCTCGATTGAAAGAACCGTGCGCTGCCTTAAATTGCACCGCCAAGATGAAGGAAGACGATTTCCAATACGCCATTGAAAACACCCAGGTGATCCTCGCCCCCGAGCAGAAGATCGCCACCTTCGGCACCACCAGTTTTCGTTTTTATCTGATTTCCGAATTGATGGATCGCGTCAACGAAGTGCGCGTGCGCGACGGAAAAATTCATGCGGACCGTCCGCAGATTCTCACGCCGGAACATTTCAGCCGCTTATTGCTCGAAGGCTTTGGCGAGAAAGCGCAGCGTTACGCCGACCAATTGCGCGAGCACGCCCAAAACATCGCCGTGCTTCGTTACGGATTTCAATTTCGCAAAACCGATGTGACCGAGAAGATGTTTCGCGACCCGATCGAGTCCGTGATCGCGCGCACGAAATCGCACGTTCAGCACCGCGACGAACCGCTCAGCGCCGTGATTCAAGGGGTGGACGACGCCTGGGAAGTTTGCCTGCTCAAGTTCACCATCGACATGATCGAGCGCTCCTCCGGCGGGAACTTCGGCGACTTCCGCAAACGCGGATTGATCTAACTGTCGGACCTGAATCTCTTAATGCCGAAAGCGCCTAACTGTCACTTCGCTCTTGGCCATTTCCGATACGCCTGGATCAACTTGAAGAAGAGGGTGGCGTCGCACACTGGATGGATGCTGCTGCCTTCGTTGGAGCAGATAGGTGATCAGATGCTGTAGAGGCAGCCGTGTCGGCTGCAC
>JALYKJ010000375.1 GCA_030774845.1 Verrucomicrobiota bacterium | reverse complement strand
GCGATGTTTGTGCGGAAAGGATCCTCGACGAACTGCGCGCGGCCGGTCGGCCCGTGACGGTGGTCCGCGGAAATTGCGACAGCAATTCCGAATGGCCGCTGGTTGTCGATGTTGCGCGAGGGGGTTTGAGATTCCGGCTGGAGCATATTCCACCGGATGTTCCGCCCGATGATGTCGATGTTGTTTTGCATGGTCATACCCACGTGCCGCGAAATGAGAAGCGTGGCGGCGTTCTGTTCTTAAATCCGGGTTGTGTCACGCGACCAAACCAGGGCGCGCCGGCGAGTGTGGCCTGGCTCGAAATCGCCAATGGAAAAATAAAGTGGCGATTGGTCGATCTGTAGCCGCCCGAAATTATTTCTCGTCGCTCGATTTCCGGCTGAACCAGCGTCGCTTTTTCTTAGGCTCTTCCGTTACAGGAGCTTCCTTTTCTTTCGCCTTAGGCTCTTCGCGTTTCGTTTCTTTTTGTTTCGGCTTCGGTTCTTTGTGCTTCTTTTCTTCGGCCGGTTTTTCCTCGACCACCACGGCGGCATCGACCCACTCGATGAACGCCATCGAAGCCGAATCGCTCTTGCGCTGGCCGAGTCGCACGATGCGGGTGTAGCCGCCGTTGCGCTCGGTCGATCGCGGCGCGATTTCGTCGAACAATTTTTTAACGGCGTCTTTGTGCCGCAATGTCGAAAAAGCCGTTCGGCGCGCGTGAATCGAGCCGTTCTTGCCAAGCGTGACCATTTTTTCGGCAAGGGGACGGACCGCTTTTGCTTTTGCCAGCGTGGTTTTGATGCGCTGATGCTCGATTAAATTGCAAACCTGATTGGCAAGCAGCGCTTTGCGATGCTCAGCCTTGCGGCCGAGCCTCACCGTTTTTTTTTGATGTCTCATCAGTTTGCCCTGATCGGATTATTTGCGTTCGGTCGCGGTGGCGGCAGCGCCGTTTCCAGAAGCGGCGCCATCGGGGCCGGCAACAGGTTCGACCAAGCCCGCTTCGAACTTCATACCGAGACTCAGGCCGAGCTGTTGTAGTTTATCTTTGATCTCGTTTAGCGATTTCTTGCCGAAGTTGCGATACTTGAGCATTTCGCTCTCGGTTTTCTGCGCGAGCTGACCAACGGTAGTGATGTTGGCGTTGTTCAAGCAATTCGCCGCGCGCACGCTGAGCTCGATTTCGTTCACGCTCATGTTGAGCAGCTTCTTGAGCTTCATGTTCTCCTCGCTCACGCCCGCCGGCGTCTCGTCGAACTCGATGACCTCTTCGTTGAAGTTAACGAAGACGTCGAGGTGATGCCGTAGAATCGCGGAGGCCTGAAGGAGCGCGTCGTCGGGGGTTAATCGCCCGTCGGTCCAGACTTCGAGAACGAGTTTGTCGTAATCGGTGCGCTGACCGACGCGGGTGTTTTCAACCGCGTATTTCACGCGGGTGACCGGTGAAAAAATTGAATCGATCGGGATGAGACCGATCGGTTGATCGGCGCGCTTGTTTTCTTCGCCGGTGGCAAAACCGCGACCGACGCGGACTTCGAGCTCGGCGTCAAATTTGTGTTTCTTGTCCAAGGTGCAGATGACGAGCTTGGGATTGAGCACTTCGTAGCCGGCCACTTCCTGAATGTCGCCGGCTGTGACTTCGCCTTCTTTGTTCACCGTCAGCGAAAGTTTTTGCGGTTCGTGATCTTCGGCTTTGAATTTCACCTTCTTGAGGTTGAGCACAATGTCGGTCACGTCTTCAACCACGCCCGGGAGCGTGGCAAACTCGTGTTGCGCGCCGGTAATTTTTACTGCGGTGATGGCAGCGCCTTCGAGCGATGAAAGCAAAACTCGCCGGAGCGAATTTCCGACGGTGTGACCATAACCGGCTTCAAACGGTTCGGCGGTGAACTTGGCGTAAGTGTCTGTGGCTGTGCTCTCGTCTTTGACGAGGGTTTTAGGCATTTCAAAACGACCGTAACGAACTGGCATATGTTTTAAGGGTGAAGGAAGAATTATGAATTAAGAAACGATAGAGGCCTGTCGGCACGTCATCCTTCTGCCTTCTTACTTCTTCCTTTCGAAGCACCGGGTTTCCCCTGGCGAGTGCGGCTTCACGTCCAGCGACGGAGACCCAGGGACCAACGGCGTAATTTAAAAAACTCGCAGCGGAGCGTGGAATAAAGATGATCCTGGCGTTTTTGCAAGGGATTTTGTATCTCGGTGTTTACTGGAAACGCGAGGCGATGGCTCTTTTGCCGGTTTGTTCGGTATCGTCCACAACAGCGCAACTGAATCTCTCGGTTTTGAAATTTGGCGGGCCATGAGATAGACAGATCCCTTTTGGCTGGTTTTCCGTGATTACAACATCGACATCCGCACTGTCACTCCTTTCGGTCGTGATTCCGGCCCAAAATGAGGAAGATTGTATCGGGGCGACAGTTGAGCATCTTCACGTCGAATTGGCGCTGCGCCGCGTTCCCCACGAGATCATTGTCGTCGATGATGGTAGCACCGACCGAACATGGAATATTTTGTGCGACCTTGCAGGCCGACTCTCGCAGTTGCGACCGGTTCAGAATTGCTCCGAGCACGGATTTGGACATCTGGTTCGCGCCGTTTTTGATCGCGGGACTTTTTTGTCTGCAGCGCGGTAATCTCACCCTCGGAGTTCTTTTGTTTACCGTCAGCTGCTTTATCAAATGGCAGCCGTTGGTTATCGCTCCGTTTATTTGCATTTACGTCTGGAGCGCGGTCCAAGATGTCCCGTCGCGGCGTGACAAACTCCGGAGGCAGATCATGCCATTCGCCGTTGCAGCTCTTGTTGTCGCAGTGCCGCTCGCCGCAATTTTCGGTACGGCAATTATTCATTCGCTCCAGCTGGCGATGAGTCACGACTATCTCTCCGGGCTGGCATTGAATTTTAGCTGGCTACACACCTGGGCGCTCCATCTCGCTCAACCTGAAAAATATGGAGCACTCCAGGATGGCCAGATCGGCATAATCCACACTCATGAAACATTAGTAATATTGCCCGAAAAGATTCTGTTTTACGCGAGCTACGCGATAATTCTGATCGCTTTTGCGCGACAGAAGAAAACGTTCGAGCGACTGATCATTTATTCTGTGCTCGGATAACATGGCCTACTTCGTCTTCAACAGCGGCGTGTTTGAAAACCATCTCTTCCTCGTCTGCTGCCTGGCGTGGATACTGGTGTTCTTGGATCCGGGTCTCTTGCTGCGTTGCACCAACCTGAGTATCGCGGCGAATATCAACCCGATCTTTTTCTACGGTTTTTTTGGCAAGGGATTGCCATTCCCTCATGCCATTGGTGGAATCGACATTACGCTCTTGTTTGCCGTGGCTAACCTGTGTCTGTTTGTAGGGCTTCTGCTGCACACTTTCAAGACTGACGGCGTGGGAGTCAGATTCTGGCAACCCGCGGCGAGGCGCTAGGTCCGAAGCGCTCTTATTTCTCGACGATTTCATCCGGCAATTGACCGGAGGATGTCGATGTTCCGGGAAAGTGTGTGGCAAGCGCTTTGCCCGCTTCCTCAATCCCTTCGACTATCGCGTGGCTGAATTTCTCGTTTCGAAAATGCTCGCGCATTCCTTCAACGAGTCGCTGCCAAAAAGCTTCGCCGCATTTTTCGTGGATCGCTTTGTCCCCCACGACGGCGAACTTGTGGGCGCGCGGCACCACGAAAATGAGGACGGCGTTGCGTTCGGGCGTCTTGTGCATGCCGAGGCGATAGAATTTTTTCTGCGCGGCGTCGAGCGGATCGGCATTTAACCTTCCGCGCTGGATGAAAACGCGGATTTCACCGGATGTTTTCGATTCGGCGTCACGAATCGCCCGCACAATATGGTCGTGCTCGAGCCTACTGAGAAATTCACGCGTTCGCATTGCGTCACCAGCTTCCACTCGCCCCGCCGCCGCCGCTGAGGCCTCCGCCTCCGCTGAAACCGCTAAAACCTCCTCCACCGGAAGACCAGCCTCCGCCACCTCCACCAAAACCCATCGGGATGAACACCGGACCTGTTCGGTGCGAGGAGTAGCTGTAACCGCCGAGTCGTCGCATCAATCGGGAGACGATCGACAACACGACGACAAAGATGACGAACAATAAAAAGCTTGGCGCTGGCGTGCGATCACGCCGTTCAAGGTGGGTCTTGCCACTGCCTTTGTATTCGCCGCGAATTACTTTTTCGATTGAATCGATCCCGCTTGCGAGACCGCCCTCGTAATCGCCGCTTCTAAAGTGCGGCGCGATTTCATCGCGAATAATCTGATCAGATGTGAAGTCGGTCAGTGCGCCCTCTAAACCATAACCTGGCTGAATTCGCATCCGCCGATCTTTGACGAACACGAACAAGACAGCGCCGTTATTTGTGCCTTTCTGCCCAATTCCCCAAGCTTCAAAGGTCCGCTGAGTGAAATCTTCAATCGAGCTTTGCGACGGCATCGTTTGCCAAACCGCGACGATCACTTGGTTTGAAGTCTCTCGCTCGAACTGCGCGAGTTGTTCGTTGAAGCGGTACGCGGCGTCTTTTGAAACAACGCCGGCATAATCGTTAAAATAACCGGCTGGTTTCGGCGGAATGACTTCGGCTGCGTGTGCGTTGCCTGCGAACAGCAACGCGACGCAAAGCGCGATTCGTTTCACTCGAATGAACATTGTCGATCTTTCATGCAAGATCGACAATTACATTACGGCGTCGCGCTCACTGCGGGCGAAGCTGCCGGCGCAGGCGAGCCGAAATTGAAATTCACGGTCGGCGCTTTTTCCGCACCTGGTTGCGCAGCGAAGAATGGTCGCGGCGCGAATCCAAACATCCCGGCGATCGTGTTTGTCGGAAAACGGCGCACCGCTGTGTTGAAGTTTTGCACAGCACCGTTGAAATTATTTCTCTCGACCGAGATCCGGTTTTCCGTG
This sequence comes from Verrucomicrobiota bacterium, assembly GCA_030774845.1. Classification (GTDB taxonomy): domain Bacteria; phylum Verrucomicrobiota; class Verrucomicrobiia; order Chthoniobacterales; family UBA10450; genus AV40. Next base: position 10,232 of record JALYKJ010000375.1, on the reverse strand, counting down.
CCTTCGAGTTGCGCTTGAAGTCCGAGAAAATTCTGATTCGACTTCAACTCGGGATAACGTTCGACCACTACGAGCAATCGCGAGAGCGCATTGCTCAATTGGCCTTGCGCCGCCTGAAATTGCTCGAGCTGCGCCGCATCGGTCGGCGCTTTGTTTGGGTCGAGTTGCACGCGCCCGACGCTCGCCCGTGCGTTGGTTACTTCGACAATTGTCGATTTCTCGAAGTTGGCTGCGCCTTGCACGGTGTTCACGAGATTCGGAATTAAGTCAGCGCGACGTTGATAAACCGTCTGCACGTCGCCCCATTTTTTATTCAAAGTCTGATCGAGTGTGACCAGCCGGTTGTAAGTCCCCCAGAAAAAGAGACCAATCACGAAAACGATAAAGAGAACGATGACGAGCAGTCCGCCGCAACCGATCGCGAATTTATTCATAAGAACGACAATCTAAGCGCCAGCGATCGTTTAGGAAAGCGGTGGCTAAGTCAAACCTGCTATCGCCCGAGGACCAGCCGGAGAAAATAGGCATCCGAGAATTTCGCGCTCCAGCCCTGCCTGACGATGACCGCGCTCAGCGACGGGATGATGAACAAGCGCTGATAATTCGAGCCGAGCGCGACGACCATGTCGGACGGTGCCGCGTTGCAAACGCAGATGTCGATCCAACGCGCGCGTTGCCATTTGAGATCCAATTCCTTTTCGATGTCGATCTCGCGCGCGTGCGGCGCTTGCCGGTTCAGCCAAAAGGTCAAGCCATAAGAGGGATTTGCATTCGAGCCGCTGAACGCCTGGCTGAGTAAATTCGCGGGAACAATTTGTTTTCCGTGATAATTGCCGCGGCCAAGCACTAACTCGCCAAGCCGCAACCATTCGCGCGCGCTCAATTCAAAGCCGCTTGCCGGCAACGGATTGCCGCGTCCGTCTTTCTTGAACTCCAGGTTCGTTAGGCCAAGCGGCGAGAGGACATTCTCTTCAAAATAGGAAATCGTCGAGCGCCCGTTCAGTTTTCGCCGCAATAATTCGCAGAAAATCTGGAGATGACTCGGGCCATAGGCGAATGCTGAACCCGGCGCCGCCACCAGCGGTAGTCTGATTGCTTCCGCGTTTCGATCGCGGATGGATTGACTATGAAGATGCGGCGCCGGTTCGATTCCATCGGTTTGATTTAACAACTCGCGAACCGTGATCTGCGATTTGCGCGGATCGGTTTTCCATTCGGTAATGGTGTCGGCGACGAGCTCATCGAGTTTGATCAAGCCGTCCCGGGCTGCGCAGAGCGCGGCGATCCCCCAAAAGCTTTTCGTGCCGCTGAAAATCTTACAGCGCGAGTCCGCTGATCCCCCATTGGCATAGTGCTCGAAGACGGTGCGCCCGTTCTGCATCACGAGCATGGAAAAGCCGCGTTTGTTCTCAGAGTAGCTGGCGGCGCGCGCGCAGTTGCCGGGTTGAATGTCGGCGAAAGACGATGCCGATGTTACGAGCGACACCAGGATAGACAACGCGACAGTGCGCGTCGTCATTCCGGTGCTGAAGCTGGCGTCGCTGTCGTCGTCCCCTGATTATCGGCCGCGGCCACTGACGGGCGCGGGCTCACCGGCAGATGGCGTGTGCGCAATTCCTCGACGTTCGGCAATTCATCGAGATTGCGCAGACCGAAATGATCCAGGAAGAATTCCGTCGTCTCGTACAGCAACGGACGTCCCGGAATTTCGGCGCGGCCAGAGATTTTCACTAGGCCGCGCTCCATCAGCGTTTGCAAAACGCTATCGATGGTGACGCCGCGGACTGCTTCGACATCCGCGCGCGTGATTGGTTGACGATAAGCGATGATGGCGAGTGTTTCGAGCGCGGGCGAACTCAACCGGGTCGGTTTCGGCGCCGGGAATAGTCCGCGAACCCATTGGGCGTATTTCGAATCGCTCGCCAGTTGCCAACCCTCGGCTTTTTCAACCAGCTGAAATCCGTGCGCGTGTTGAATGTATTCGACTTTTAGTTGCTCGATCGCAGCGGCGACCTCCGCGGGTCGAACATTTGCGAACTCGTTCGGCGAAAATTCGTCTTCTGCGCCGGCGCGGCGCAGAGCATCGACAATCTCTTTGGTCGAGAGCGGCTTTTGTGCGCTGAAGAGAAGCGCTTCGATGACCCGAGTCAGATTCATTGTGTTTAATTCGCGCCGATCGCGCTTTGAATTGCGTCCGCAATGCGGTTCGCGTGTTTGTCAATCTTGTCAAGCTCGCGGCCCTCGATCAAAAGTCGGATTTTTGATTCGGTGCCGGAATAACGCAGGAGAACACGGCCTTTACCCGCCAGCTCGCGCTCTACTTCTTCGCGCAATTTAACCACTTCGCGCAGCTCTTCGATCGGCGGTTTCGATCTGACTACGAGATTGCGGTGCGCCTGGGGATATTTCTTCAGACACTTTTTCAATTTGCTCAGTGGCTGACCGCTTGTGTGCATGATCCGCAAAATTTGCAGCGCGCTGATGATGCCGTCACCGGTGGTTGTGAAATCGCGGAAAATAATGTGACCGCTCTGTTCGCCGCCTAGATTGAGATTTCGTGAAACCATTTCTTCAATTACGTAGCGATCGCCCACTTTGGTGCGAATGACTTTGCCGCCGTTGGCCGCGAGCGTTTCGTCCAGGCCAAAGTTACTCATCACGGTCGCGACCAGCGTGTTGTCGCGGAGCTGATTCGATTTCAAAAGATCGAGCGCGGCGATGGCAAGAATCTCATCGCCATCAACAATCTCGCCATTTTCGTCGCAGAGCAGAACGCGGTCGGCGTCGCCGTCATGTGTGATCCCGACATCGGCTTCGGCGAGTTTTACGATGCGCTGGATTTCGTCGGAATCCGTGCTGCCGCATCCGTCGTTGATGTTCATTCCGTTCGGCTCATTGTGCGCCACGGCGACGTCGGCCCCGAGCTCGCGCAAAATGCAGGGCGTTGATTTGTAAGCGGCGCCGTTCGCGACATCGACCGCGATGCGCAATTCCTCGAGCGACATTTTTCGCGGAAAACTCGCCTTCGCGAATTCGACGTAGCGGCCAAGCGCGTCATCAATTCGCGCGGCGCGTCCAATTTTGCCGGCCGTCGGCCGGATATTGTCGATCTTGCCGGTGAAAACGAGCTGCTCGATCTGTTCTTCGACTTGGTCGTCGAGTTTGTAGCCGTCGTGCCGGAAGAATTTGATGCCGTTGTCTTCGTAAGGATTGTGCGAAGCGGAAAGAACGATGCCGGCATCGGCCCGCAACGAGCGGGTAATGTAAGCCACACCCGGGGTCGGCAATGGACCGATAATGAGGACATCAACTCCAAGTGACGTAATCCCGGCCACCAGCGCGTTCTCGAGCATGTAACCGGAAAGCCGGGTGTCTTTGCCGAGCACGATCTTCGGTCGCGCGCCTTCTGGGAGCGTGCGCGGATTCAGTTGGGTGAAAACATGGGCGGCGGCGCGGCCAAGTTTGAGCGCGGTCTCGGCCGTGACCGGCTCAACATTGGCGACGCCACGCACGCCATCGGTGCCGAAAATCTTTGTCGCCTGTTTCACAGTCCTACTGAAACGCTCGGATGCCAGTTCGTAAACGGGAAAGTGGAGCGAGCGCTCTTTATCGTCCTTATGTAGATTCGGTCTTACTCGCAATTTCTTTCTTCGCTGCGTTTAGTTCGTTGATTTTGCGATGCAGCGTCCGCCGACTGATCCCGAGTTTTTTTGCAGCCGCGGTCAGGTTTCCATTCGTTGTCGCCAGTGCCTGTTAAATAAGTTTGCGTTCCGTTTCGTGAAGATCGAGCGGGCTCACTTTTTCGCCGAAAGCTTTGGCCGGCGAAATGCCGCGCGGAAGAGTTGCGCCAGCTGCTTGTCGCAAAGCTGATGGCAAATCGCGAGGCGTGATCTTGGGTCCGGTCGCCATCACCACGCCATGCTCGATGGCGGCGCGCAGCTCGCGGACGTTGCCTGGCCAGTTGTAAGTGAGCAGCGCGTTCATCGCTTCGGTCGTAAGATCGACAACTTCTTTGCTGTTCGCTTTGGAAAATTGCCGCAGAAACGCGCGTACCAACAACGGGATATCGTCCTTGCGATCGCGCAATGGCGGCATGACGATCCGGACGACGTTGAGACGGAAATACAAATCGTCGCGGAACTTTCCTTCCTTTACCAATTGCTCGAGATTTTTGTTGGTCGCAGCGATTAGCCGCACGTCCGCTCGGAGAGTTTGATTGCCGCCCACGCGCTCAAACGCGCGCTCTTCGCTGATCACGCGCAGCAACTTTACTTGCGTCGTCGCCGGAATTTCAGCGACTTCGTCCAAAAAACTCGTGCCGCCGTTCGCTTGCTCGAATCGCCCGATTCTGCGTTCATGCGCGCCCGTGAACGCGCCTTTTTCGTGGCCGAACAATTCGCTTTCCAGTAATGTGGGCGAGAGCGCGGCACAATGGACGGTGACAAATTTCGCTTTGTTCCGCCGGCTCAAATTGTGAATCGCGTGCGCCGCCAGCTCTTTCCCGGTACCACTTTCGCCTTCTATCAGAACATTCGCCGATGACGGCGCGACCTGGCGGATTGTGTCGAGCACTTCGTGCAGCGCCGGCGAATCGCCGATCATGTTTTCTAGGCCGTAGCGTTCGTCGACCTGCTGCCGCAGCGTCTGATTTTCCTGCTCGAGTTTGCTGTTCCGCACCGCGCGCGAGATCAGCATTTCCACTTTGTCGAGATTTAGCGGCTTGGTCACGAAATCGTAGGCGCCGCGTTTCATCGCTTCCACCGCGGTGTCGACCGAGCCGTACGCTGTCATCATGATGCAAATTGGCGGCTGCGGCATTTTTAGCGCGCGATCGATCAATTGCATACCGTCTTCCGCGCCGAGGCGCAGATCGGTCAGGAGAAGATCGACATGTTCACGCTCGAGAACATTCATTGCGCTGGCAATATCGCCCGCCACATAGACGTCGTAATCGTTTTCGAGCAGGCGGCGTAGTCCGTCCCGCGTGTGTTTTTCGTCATCAACGATAAGGATGATGGGTTGGATAGAATCCATGAATAATTTTCGGTAATGACGGGTGCGCCATTTATTCTCACTCAATCACGCGATCTCTCAATCAGGAAGATACTGCTAGCAACTTCTCAAACTGCCGGTAAAAGCGAACGATGCCGCTGAAAGTAGTCGTAATTATATTGGTCGTTTACGCGATCGGGCTCGCGATTTTGCTCGCGCGAAAAGCGCCGCAGCGGAAATCGTCGAAGTCAATTTCACGCGGCTGGGGCAATCGACTGCGGATTCTGATTATCGGTGCAACCGGAGGAACCGGTCGCGAACTTGTGCGGCAGGCTTTGGAACAAGGTCACCAAGTTACGGCGCTCGTGCGAAAGCCGAAGAAGATGAAACTCGAGCATCCAAACTTGCGCGTCATTAAAGGTAACGTGCTCGACTATGATTCGGTCGAATCAGCGATGCGCGGACAAAGCGCGGCTGTTTGCGCGATTGGGACAAAGCAATTTTTTTATCCGAATCGAGTTTTATCGAACGGCACGGCAAACATCCTTCGCGCGATGAAGAGCTGCAACGTGCCGCGCCTGGTCTGCGAGAGTTCGCTCGGCGTCGGCAACAGCGTTGGCCGGCTCGGTCTGCTTTTCAGCTTTTTTGTTGTGCCGGTGGTCCTACCTTTCATTTTTTATGACAAACTCCGGCAGGAGAAATTAATCGAAGAGAGCGATATCGATTGGGTGATCGTGCGCCCGGCCGTTCTGACGAACGCAGCTGCGCGCGGTAAGTATCGGCACGGTCGTAACGTTGGAAATTATCTTTGGACGAATCGAATCGCGCGTGCGGATGTCGCCGATTTTATGCTTAAACAATTGACCGACGACGATTACATCGGGTCCGCAGTCGGTATTGCCTGGTAAAGGGATCCCGTCGCTCGATTTATCGCGACGGCGTCGTTTCGTGGTAACGAAGTTTTCGATACGTTTCTTGTCTCGGACTTCGCCATTCAGTTTGCGCTCGATTTCGAATCTCCCGCTTCCAGCATGCGGACGCGTCTGTCGATGTGCGGCAGACGAATCGTTAACGTCAGGCCTTTTCCTTCGCTGCTTTCGATCGACAATTCGCCGCCATGCTCGCGGATAATCCGACGAACGATTAAAAGGCCGAGCCCGGTCCCGCTGGTCTTGGTTGTGAAATAGGGTTCGAACACGCGACTGAGATTATCCGGCGAAATTCCCCCGCCGGTGTCAGTGAATCGAACGATCACGTGCGATTCATCCATGTCCGTGCGGATCCGCAAAATTCCGCGGCGCTTCATCGCTTCGAAACTGTTTTTGATCACGTTGTAAAACGCCTGCTTCATCTGGTCGCGATCCAGCTCGAGCAGCGGCAGATCGGAGCGCAGTTCCTGCTCGACGACGATGTCGCGGTCTTTGATTTCCAGCGCAAAAAAGCGGACCGCTTCTTCAACGATTGAGTTCACGTTTTCCGGACGCAGCTGGGGACGCGTTGGACGGATGGCGCGCAGGAATTGACTGATGATGGAATCGAGCCGGTTAATCTCGGCGCGCGCTACTTCCACCGATTCCTGGAGTTCCGCACGCTTTGCGCCATCGAGTTTGCGCGCTTCGCGTTCGATCAGCTGCAAATGAATATTGAGCGAGTTGAGCGGGTTGCCGATTTCATGGGCAACGCCGGCGGCGAGCAAAGTCAGCGCGTTCAGCCGCTCCGACTCGATCGTCTGCTGTTCGCTGCGTCGAGTTTCAGTGATGTCGCGAAGAATGATGGCGTGCCCGACTTGCTCACCTGAGATGTCGATCTTGTCGTTGCCAGTCACGCCGGAGCTTCGCGAAGGGAGATCGATCTTCTCTTCTGTCGCTGCTCGCTCGATTACTAACGGGACGCTGTAAAAATTAATGAAGCGATTGGACGGATAGAAAATCTCCATGTCGCGACTGACCGGGCCTTCCGAACGCGAGAGAGCGTTCCAATCTAACCCCCGAACGCGCTCGTCCAAACGTTTGCCGATCGAATCTTCCGCTTCCAATCCGAACAATTGGCAGGCCGCATCGTTCAAGTAAGTGATTCGACCTTTCGCGTCGGTGACGATGATCCCTTCTTGAATCGAATTGAAAACCGTTTCGAGGAAGCCTTTCTCCTGCGCCAGACGCAGAAAATAATTCTGCACGTCCTCTGGCCCGATCTTACCGAGGCGACCGATCAGTTTTTCAACGAACCCGGCTTTCATGAGTTGGCTGTAACTTCAATCTTCGACATTTCGACGCGCAGATAATTCAAGACCACCGGCGCAAGCACCATTCCGGGGATGCCCATTAATCTTTCACCGACGATCAGGGCGAGCAACATTAACCAGATCGGGTTACGGATGCGGTCACCGATGATCTTACTGTTCAGGAAATATTCCAGCTTGTGAATCGCGATCAGAAAAATGAGAGCAATCAGGGCGATCTTCAACGACACAGTGAAAGCAACGCAGACAATGATCGTGTTACTGACGAGGTTTCCCACGATGGGGAGCAGACCGCACAGAAACGTTAACGCGATGAGGAGTGGCGCGTCTGGCAAACGAACTGCCAGGACAAAAACGGCAGTCAGAACGGTATTGATGAGCGATATCGTAATCTGTGCGCCCATCACGGTGGCAAAGCTTCGGTAGAAATCGCGGAAACGGGCGGAAAGTTCGGCGCAAAAGACCGAATAAAGATTGTTCCTCGAAGCCGGGACATTACGAGAAAGATCCAGCTGGCTGTTAAAGAACAGGCTCACCGCTGCCACAATTCCGATGGCGACGAATATTAAAAACGTGGTGGCGTTGCGGGCGAAGCTGGCGACGTCTTTGAGATAGTTCGTTTCTTCTTTGAAGGCGTCGATGACGAAGGCTTTGAGACTGTCGAAATCGGTAAAGGGCAACTCAATCCGCCGGGCCTGGGCCCAGGCGCTGGCCGATGGCAGCGAACTATCCGCAATCTCGGGTAATTCGCGGATCGCGGCCCGGGTGAAGTATGCCGTACCGCAACCAATTCCAGCGACAACCAGGACAAACAAAACGAATGCGACCCATTTGTTTTTTGTGACCGCAAGTAATTTGCACAATGCAAAATAGGAAAACAAAATGGCCAGCAGCGGCGGGCCGAGATGCAACCCTGCCGCCAGCACGAGCGTTACCGCGAGCGCAGCGTAGGAGACACGAACCGGCGTGGTCATGATCCGCTCCCGTCAGCTGTTCTCAATACAGCTTTCACGACGAAGTGAAATTCTTCACTTCGTCGGCAATAACAACAGAAGAATCAGTGCGTCCGGGCCGGAGCCGCCTGGCCGGTTTCTTTTTCGGCGCGTTCCTTCAGCGCAGCTTTGCGGGAAAGTTTTACCCGGCCTTTGTCGTCAATGCCGATGCATTTCACCCAGATCATGTCGCCCGGTTTAACGACGTCTTCCGTCCGGTTCACACGGAAATCCGCCAACTCGGAAATATGGACGAGCCCTTCCTTGCCAGGCAGAACTTCGACAAAGGCGCCGAACTCTTTCGTGGAAACAACGCGACCCTGATAGGTCGTGCCGATTTCAATTTCCTTCGTCATCCCGCCGATGATTTCCTTCGCGCGTTGCATCGACTCGCCGCTCGTCGCATAAATGTGCACGGAGCCGTCGTCTTCGATGTTAATCTCCGCGCCGGTCTCGGCCACGATGCCCTTGATCGTTTTGCCGCCGGGTCCGATGAGGGCACCGATTTTCTCCGGATTAATTTTGATCGTCTCGATCCGCGGCGCGTACTTCGACAACTCCGCCCGCGGCTTGTCCAGTGCTCCACGCATGATTCCCAGAATTTTCGTGCGTGCTTCTTTCGCGCGTTGAATCGCCTCAGCCATGATTTTGTGGCTGATGCCCGGCAATTTCAGATCAAGCTGGTAACCAGTGATGCCGTTGTCGGTTCCACAGAGTTTGAAATCCATGTCGCCGAAATGGTCTTCCGAGCCAATGATGTCAGTGAGCAGCTCGTAGCGCTTCAATTGTCGATCTTCGCCGTGTTCGGTCACGAGGCCGACGGAAATTCCGGCAACGGTTCCTTTCATCGGCACGCCGGCATCCATCAGTGCCAGCATTCCGCCGCACACGCTCGCCATCGAAGTCGAGCCGTTTGATTCCATGATCTCGCTCGAGATGCGAATGGCGTATCGAAAATCGTTTTCGCTCGGCACGACCGGCTCGATCGAACGTTCCGCCAAAGCGCCGTGGCCGATCTCACGCCGTCCGGGCCCGCCGGTCCGTCCGGTTTCGCCCACACTGAACGGTGGAAAGTTGTAATGCAGAATGAATCGCTTCGATTGTTCGCCGCCACCGTAAGCGTCGATCATTTGCGCTTCTTCAATCGGCGCGAGCGTTGCCAGCGCTAATGCCTGCGTTTCGCCGCGCTGAAAAATTGCTGATCCGTGCGCGCGTGGCAAAACGCCCACTTCGCAGGTGATCGGTCGCAGATCCTGGTAACCGCGTCCATCAACGCGCTTTTTCTTGTCCAGAATGCTGATGCGGAACGCTTTCTTCTGAACGTGATCGAAGGCCTGCGAGATCGAGAACGCATCGGTCTCTGGATGTTTTTCCAGGATCGACATCTTCACTTCTTCGCGCAGCGCTTCGACGGCCCTGGCGCGAGCGACTTTGCCCGGCGTAAAAAAAGCCGCCTCGATTCGAGCGCCGGCCACTTGATAAGCAATTTCGAGTAACTCCGGTTTTGCGCTGAGCAGCGGCATTTCGCGTTTCGGTTTCGCGATCTGCGACGCGAGTTCTTTTTGAACGCGAATCATTTCCCGCGTTTGTTCATGCGCAAACTCGAGCGCTTTCAGGAAATCGGCTTCTGGCAATTCGTTGGCCGCGCCTTCAATCATGATGACGTCGTTTTCCATGCCGACGTAAACCAGATCGAGATCGCTTTGTTGTCGCTCGGTATGAGTCGGGTTCGCCACGAACTGACCGTTAACGCGGCCGACGCGCACTGCGCCGATTGGACCCGCGAATGGAATGTCCGAAACGGAAAGCGCAGCCGATGCGCCGTTAATCGCGAGAATGTCGGGATCGTTCTCGCCGTCCGCGCTCAGTAAGATCGAGATGATCTGCGTATCGTAAAAGTAACCCTGCGGAAAGAGCGGCCGCAGTGGCCGATCGATCATCCGCGAAGTGAGCGTTTCCTTTTCGGTTGGGCGGCCTTCACGTTTGAAGTAACCGCCGGGAAATTTTCC
>JALYKJ010000374.1 GCA_030774845.1 Verrucomicrobiota bacterium | reverse complement strand
GATCGACATCGTCCAAGTTGTGACCCGTCGTTGCGGATTGCGTCGCATGAACAACGCAAAAACCGCGCCGCCGAGTGCGCTAACGAATAACTGTCCGGCCATGGTCGATCCAACGCCGAGCTGCTTGAGATGGTTGTAGCCGCCGAGCCGACCCATAATCGACAAGAACGGCCCCGGCTTAATAAAAACCGAAAGCCGATCACCGATGATCGCGAGCGGCGTAGCGACGCCGAAACAGGCGAGCGCCAACATCACAACCGTCATTGCAATGCCGGCAACAAGTCCGGCGAGCAATCCGGCGGAAATCGCCTTTGATCGGCTCATTGTCGCTACAGATTAACACGGATGAAACACAGATCGAAAGAAGAGTCTTTCTGCAGAATCGGTGTCAATCTGCGCTCATCTGTGGCCGTTTTTCAGTTGCGATTCGCGCAAAGGTCGTGACAATGCGCGCGCCTGCGACAAATGTTCCGTGCAATGTGCCCGAAACCTTGGAAACGCCGCCGGAGCGGCAACGATGATTGACCGGCACTTCGAGAATTCGGAGGCCGGCGCGGGCGGCTTTCATCTGCATTTCCAAATTCCAGCCGTATGTTTCCTCTTTCATCGACAACTGTGTGAGCGCATCGCGCTGGATCGCGCGAAACGGGCACATGTCAGTGTAACGAACGCCGTACAAGATTGACATCAACCAGCCGGCGACACGGCCGGCAAATATTTGCTGAAGATTCATGCTGCCCGGTTCGCGTTGGCCGCGTGTGCGCGAACCGATGACGAAATCGAAATTTCCAGCAGCGATCGGTTCGACTAGTTGATTCATGAATTCGGGGCAATCGCTTCCATCACCATCTACAAACACGACGATGTCGCACTCGGGCGCGAGCGCGCGGATTCCCGCGAAACACGCACGGCCGTAACCGTGTTGCGGCTCGCTCACGACTTTTGCGCCGGCTTCGCGTGCGCGGTCTGCCGTTCGATCGTAGCTGCCGTTATCGACGACGATGATCTCGCTCGGAATGTTCGTCGCCGAACATTCGTGGACGACGCCAGCGATCGGTTCTTCCTCGTTCAGCGCCGGAATGATTACGGAAACGTCGCTCATCGCAAAACGAAGTGTGCGGCCGTGAAATATAAAACGAGCGCGCAGATGTCGGCGAGCGCGAGCGTAATCGGTCCGGCGGCAATTTTTGGATCAGGCTTGAGCCGGTGCAAGAGCGACGGGACGCCAAGTCCGAAAAGACAAGCGGTTACGAGAGAAAGCGCGATACTTCCGCCGATGGCGCCGGCACTGTGAAGATCGTTTTTCCAGAACCAAACTATCGCCGTAACGACGCTCCCGCAGCCCAGGCCGAGCAGAAGCGCGGTGGTAAATTCGCGCCGAAGCGCCGCGGCAAACCAGCCCCATGTCACTGGCGCCGAGCGCAACATTTGAATCGTCACGCTCATGGATTGTGCGCTGACGCTTTCGTTAAGGCCGAGCACCATCGTTAGAAAGAATGCTACGACAAGACTCCGCGCGAGCGTGGCTTCGAACGCGCCGGCGACGATTGCGCAGATCGTACCAGCGGTCACCGTGACCAGCAGCCATGGGAAACGGAACCGAAAAACTCGCCAGGGTGACGCGCCGCGGACCTGTTCGAGGTGAAATCCCAGGATCTCGAAGACATCGTCGCGAACGGGCGCGGCCGGACGATGTCGATCTTCGCTTTCGCCCGCCTGAAGGATTTCATCGGCAAAAAGGCTCGCGTCGATAACGCCGACGACATGGCGGTCCTCGTCAACCACTGGAAAGGCAAAGAATTTGTAGAGCACGAAAAACTCGCAGGCATCGAGCACGGATGCATGGGCGGGAATGGCGATGACGCGACGCACCATGATCTCACGCAACGAGGTGTCGAGGGGCGAGGTCAACAAACGCCGTGTCGGCAGGACTCCCACGAGACGTTTGTCAGCGTCCACAGCAAAGAAATAGATTACACGTTCACCGATGCCTTCACGCCGGATGCGATCAAGCGCTTCGGCCACGGTCATGTCCGCATCCAGAAGCGGAAAATCTTTGCGCGCGTGCTCGACAACCGGGGAGTTGAAATCGGGAATGCCAGCGACTTCAGGCATTCCCAACTTCTACGCGATGAACGATGCCTTTGCTCTTTAGAATTTGTTCCGCATCGCTGAAATAATCGCGGATGTCGGATTGGGAGCGGATCCAATCGATGTAGCGCTGAATTCCTTCTTCAAGTTCGACCTGAGATTTGTAGCCGGCGGAACGGATCTTAGTTGTGTCGCTCGTCAGATGCCGCATCTCGCCGGGACGAAATTCGCCGCGCGCTTCCGGTTCGATGTCGATCTTGAGCGCAGCGGAAAGAATCTGCCCAACTTGGCGAATGGGGACGCCTTTGCCGCTGCCGACGTTGACCGCCAGTCCGTCGAGCTTATCGCTTTCGGCTGCAAGCAGATTTGCGCGCGCGATGTCTTCAACGAATGAGAAATCGCGCGTCTGTTCGCCATCTTCGTAAAGCACCGGCGGCAAGTTGTTGAGCAAACGAGTGCAAAAAATTGCGATCACGCCGGTGTAGGGATTGAAAATGGATTGGCGCGGTCCGTAAGTGCATGAATAGCGGAGCGCAACGGTCGGGATCCCGACTTGTTTTCCCCAAAGCAGAACAAGCTTCTCCTGATCGACTTTGGTCAAACCGTAGACCGTTTCGCCACCTACTGGCGCGTTTTCGGGAGTGGGCGCGCTTTTCGTGATCGCGCCGCAGGCTGGACAGTGCACTTCCCAATCGCCTTTACGTAATTGTTCGACCGGCCGCACGTCTGGGAAAACGAGCTGATGTTCCGGACAAATACCCGCGCCTTCGCTGTAAACGGCTTGCGAGCTGGCCACGACAATTTTTTTGATAGGCAAATCTTTCTCGCGAATCACTTCGAGCATTTGGGCGGTACCTAACGAGTTAACATGGACATATTTTGAAATCTCGGGCATGTAGCCGCCATAGGCCGCCTGGTGAAAGACGATGTCGATCTTATCGAGCGCGGCTGCGATCGCTGCGCGGTCCCGCAGATCCCCCTCGATGAATTCAGCTTTTTCGTTGATCCACGCCGGTTTTCCGCGGCGATGTGTTTGCGGTTCGAGATTATCAAGGACGCGAACTTTGCAGCCTTCGCGCACGAGCAGATCGGTAACGTGCGAGCCGATGAGGCCGGCGCCACCGGTGACAAGCGCGCGTTTTGTCATGGCCTTTGTTGTAGAGGCGCGCGTCATCACGCGCAAATGCTCTTTGGTGCGGCTGAGGACAGCCGCCACTACAGCTTTTTCTGCGACGTCAACGCCGCCAAAAATTTTCGCGTGTTCGGTGCGATGTCGTCTGTAGTTTTGTCGGAAAGCAATTCGTCGTACAAACGACGTAGCGTTGCGGCATCATCAACATCGTAGCCACTAGGCAACAGGCTAACTCCGAGGCCGAGTTCGCGGGCGCGCTGCATTGTTTGATCCAAGACACGCTCGGTGCTCCAGTCGATTCGCTCGAACAATTGCGGATGACTACGCTTGAGCCCGATCAAATAATACCCGCCATCATCTGACGGGCCCAACACGACGCGATCGCCTGGCTTCGATGACACTTCGACTGCCTTACGATAAACATCTCCGGGAACAGTCGGACTGTCGGAGTCGATCAGGCAAACTGAAGTGAACCCGCACTTGAAGAGGTCCGCTGCGGCAAAGGCGAGTCGTTCGCCGAATCCGTCGCCGCGCTGCGGAACAAGCTCAAATTTGCGTGGCAAGATGTTGAGGTAAGCCGCTTCGGCGCCTATCGGCGTGTAAACACCGATCCCACGCGCAGTCGTGCCACAGGCTTTCGCGATTGCCGCAGCGGTGTCGCGAAGAAAACAAACATTGAGCTGCGCAGCTTCCTCCGGGCTGAGTGGCGGCACGAGGCGCGTCTTCACGTGTCCAGCGCGCGGTGCCTTCGTCATTACCGCCAGCGCACAAAGATTTTTTCCTATCGGGGCGCGCGCGGCTGGATCGAGAACACGATGTCTGGGCTGCATTTGGCTGAGTTATTCGCGCTCAGCTTTTCTCGCACAGGGCGTACTGATAACGCCCATCCTGCCAAATTCGGACCGATTTCCATGGCAGTTTCCGGAACAATTCCGCGAATGCTTCGGTCTTCAGTACGGTCGCTTTCCTCGGCTCGCGGTAACCGTTCCCAGAGTGGATGATACTGGCGAGTAACCACATGGCCATGAGTGGAATCGACGCCCAAAAAACATGGCGCGGTTCGGCAATGAAACAGCGGCCGCCCGGTCTTAAAACGCGGAACATCTCGGCGACAGCACGGTGGTGATTCGGCAGCACCGTAAAAATGCGCGAAGCAATCAAAACATCAAATGATGCGTCTTCGCTTGGCAAAGCGAGTGCGTTCACGCGCTCAAAAACACAGTTGTTTACGTTTTGGGCAGCTGCGCGCTGGCGCGCCGAGCGCACCTGGCTCTCAGAACGATCAACCCCGGTAACGGCAATTTGAGGAAACCGTCGCGCGAGTTTTCTCGAATAAAATCCGGGGCCGCAGCCAAGCTCAATCACGCGCGTCCCGAACGCCGGCCTTTGGGTTTGCCATAGAGCTGAAATGATTCGGTTGGTGTCGTCGCGAAACAGGCGTTCGCGGCAGAAGGCATAAAGCCACGCGACCCGTTCAAACAGACTATCCGTCGATTCTGTCGGCGCCCGCGACGTGACGGTCGCCGGTCTTTCGGCGACTTCACGGGTAGATGCGACTGCGTTTGGCGGCATGAGCTTTATAAATTGAATTCGCAAAAGAGCGCGAAGTTGTTCGCAAGTTTAATTAGAGTTTTAAATTGATTACTCATTACTTCTTCTCCTTCTGCGCGCCAACAACTGCAGCGCCACGCCGAAACACCGCCGCAGAGCAAGCTGTTGATAACACTGCCAACAACCGTAGACAACCTTGATCGCAGGCGAAAAGACGGAAGTTATTGTGCGTTATTGGAAGTTGTTGGCTTGTTGCTGTGGCATCGGTTAACAAAGCGAAATGAATTTTCAGCTACGTTGCCTGCTTCTGGTCGTTGTAGTCGGTTTATGCATCCAAAATCTGGAGAGCACCGACGAAAAGTCGCTCTGGAAAATTCAGCAGACGCTAGCCTCAAAGACGTATGTCGATCTTACGCACGAGTTCGGGCCTGGCATTCCACGATGGCCGGGGTTTCCTGATGAAACGCGAAAAACAATTTATTGGTACGAGAAGCGTCCCGACACAATGGGCGGAGGATTCTTTTCCGAGGTTTTCACGCATGTAGGACAGTGGGGCACGCATGTCGATCCACCCGCGCATTTCATTAAGGGATTGCGGACGGTGGATCAGATTGACCCTAAGGAAATGATTCTTCCGCTTGTGGTTGTCGACGTTCATAGCGCGGCCGACCAAAATCCGGATTACACCTTAACAGTTGAGCGTTTAAAAAAGTGGGAAACAGATCACGGCCAGATTCCAGCTGGCGCTTTTGTGGCGATGCGGACCGATTGGTCGAAGCGCTGGCCCGACGCGGCGAAAATGGAAAACAAAGACGCAAAAGGCACAGCGCATTATCCCGGCTGGAGTTTGCCCGCGCTGAAATTTCTCTACGAGGAGCGCAAGATTACGGCATCTGGCCACGAAACGACCGATACAGATCCCGGGATTGCCACAAGCAAGGACGACTATTCGCTCGAAACCTACATCTTAAGTACGAATCACTATCAAATCGAGTTGCTAACAAATCTAGATCAAGTCCCGGAATCTGGCGCCCTTGTTGTCGTGAGCTTTCCAAAACCAAAAGGCGGATCCGGATTTCCGGCACGCGTGTTTGCCATTTTGCCCTAAGACTGATTCGGCCGAAATCCGCTTGCGATCACACGTGGTCAAAAATGTGCTTGGTTAAGTTGACCGCAAGTCGCGGAACGAACGAAGATAAGCGCACGTATCATGCACATCGCCGACATCATGCGGGAGGATTCTCCCACGTTTTCGTTCGAGTTCTTCCCTCCGAAAACGCCGAAGGCGGCGGAGACCCTTTACCAAACGATTCGCGATCTCGAATCGTATATGCCGCATTTCGTCAGCGTGACTTATGGGGCCGGCGGCTCAACGCGAGACTTAACGCACAATCTCGTCGAGCGCATTCAACACACAACAAAACTGGATCCCATCCCTCACCTGACCTGCGTCTGTCATAATGAAAAAGAGGTCGAAGACATTTTGCTTCGCTACACTAAGTCGGCGATTGGAAACGTTCTCGCGCTCGGGGGCGATCGGCCTCATGACCTTCCGTACGACAAATCGCGGGACTCGTTTCAACACGCGATCGACTTGGTAAAGTTCATTCGGAGATTCAACGAATCGGGCGCACATCCGGATCCGCGCGGATTCGGAGTCGGCGTGGCCGGTTTCCCTGAAGGACATCCCGCGACCCCGAATCGATTGGTCGAAATGGATCACTTCAAAGCGAAAGTCGATGCTGGTGCCGACTACATCGTCACACAGCTATTTTTCGATAATCGCGACTTCTTTGACTTCCGCGAGCGTTGCGCACTCGCCGACATCCACGTTCCTATTATCGCTGGCATCATGCCGGTCACATCCATGAGCGGATTCAGACGCATCGCCGAGCTCGCCGGCGGTGCCCGCTTCCCAGCTAAGCTTCTGCGCGCTCTACGGCGATGCGAAAATGATCCTGAAAGCGTTAGGCGCGTCGGCGTTCACTTCGCTTTGGAACAATGTCACGATCTTTTGGACAACAACGTGGCCGGCATCCATTTCTACACGCTTAATCGTTCCGACGCCACGCGGGTTATTTTTGACAGCCTCGGGATTCCGCGTCGGCGAAACGCACAGGCCCCCAGCGTTTAGTCGGACGAAACTCCGACATTTGCGCGAAGTCTCTGAACCGAGCAGAATCTCAAAATGCTCGAAGCTCGGCGCGAAGTGTATTTGCAAGTGGCGACATTCGTCATTGTAATCGCAGCGTTGCTGCTACTATCGCGTTTTTTCCCACTTGTTGATTTTGTCGCGACACTGCAGCGTCGCGTGACCGGTTTAGGCACCTGGAGCGCGATTTGTTATCCGCTGCTTTTTGCCGGGTGCAATATTTTCTTATTGCCAGGCGGCATTCTGTCCGTCGGCGCCGGATTCTTCTTTGGCCTTTGGTGGGGATTTTTTATCGTGCTTCTCGGCAATAGTATTGGAGCAGCAATTTCATTCGGACTAAGCCGATGGCTAGGAGCACGATGGTTGAGCAGACAACTTTCCGCCAATCGAATGCTACAGGTCGTGGAGAAAGCGGTAGAGCGCGACGCCTCCAAAATAATTTTCCTCAGTCAATTGCATCCCCTTTTTCCGACGAGCCTGCTGAATTATTTGTACGGGCTGACCAGAATTCGCTTCGGCCTGTACATGTTCTGGACAACGGTCGGCCGCGCTCCGGGTCTTTTTATCTACACGTATCTAGGCACGTTGGGTCAACTCAGTCTTAATCTGGCGCGTGGAATGACGCACCCGCGAATGGTGGAATATTGGACGTGGGGCGGCGCTTTTGCGATCAGCGCGCTCTTGTTCATTGTTTTAACGCGAACGGCTTTGCGTGCGATGCGAGAATCGGAAAGTTTGACAGAGCCCTCTGACAAAAGAACGCCTCGTGTCGAACAAATTGCAGGATATAAATGACTGTGCGATAGATATTTATGGAACACAGCGATCTGATAGACATCGCCTCGAAGGCGCGAGCTCTCGCCTATGCTCCATATGACAAATTCGCGGTCGGTGCAGCGATTATCACGAAGTCCGGCAAGATTTTCGTTGGCTGCAACATCGAAAACATATCTCTTGGATTAACAATTTGCGCTGAGCGATGCGCGGTCGCCGCGGCGATCGTGCAACGGAGCCGAGATTTGGTAGCCGTAGCTATTGTCACGGATTCGACGAAACCAGCGGCACGTTGCGGCACTTGCCGTCAAGTGCTCGCCGAGTTTAATCCGAATATGAAAGTTTTTGCGGCAACGCTTGGTGGTGAAGTGCAACAGTTCGAGCTCGCGGAGCTCTTGCCGCTGCCAGGACAAGGAGTTTTGGAGGGAATGCGTCGTGTTTAAACTTCCGACTGAATATGACGTGATCGTTGTGGGCAGCGGCCACGCCGGAATTGAAGCAGCACTCGCGTCGGCGCGACTCGGCTGTCGAACTTTGATGCTGACTCAAAATTTAGATACGATCGGCCAAATGTCCTGCAATCCGGCAATCGGCGGGTTGGCGAAAGGACAGATTGTTCGCGAGATCGACGCGCTTGGCGGGGCAATGGGCCTAAACGCGGATGCGACAGGCATTCAATTTCGGATGCTTAACAGATCGAAAGGTCCATCGGTCCGCGCACCGCGAGTTCAGTGTGATAAGAAGGCCTACCAGTTTCGAATGAAGGCCATTTTGGAGCGCACTCCTAATTTGGATCTGAAGCAGGCCAATGTTTCGAGAGTTCTTGTTGCGGACGGGAGCACAGTCGGCGTGGAGACAGATCTGGGTTTGACCGTCCGAGGCAGCAATGTGGTCGTGACGTCCGGAACATTCTTGCGCGGTTTGTTGCACCTCGGCAGCAGCAGCCAACCAGGCGGACGGATGGCGGATGCCAGTTCTAGCCTAAGCGAAAACCTTCACGAATTGGGTTTTGAAATTGGAAGATTCAAAACCGGCACCCCATGTCGGATCAGTCGCCGCTCGATAGACTTTGCGAAATGCAAAATTCAACCGGGTGACGAGCCACCGCCGAGGTTCTCATTCTTTGGCGACGAGTCATACGATATACAAGATGTGTTTACCTTGAATGATGTCAGCGCGAAATCGTTCCACGTGGAACAATTACCTTGCTGGATCACGCATACGAGCGTGTGGACCCATGAAATAATTCGCAGAAATCTTAGCCGGTCACCGCTTTATGCTGGTCGGATTAAGGGTACGGGGCCCCGCTACTGTCCATCGATCGAGGATAAGGTCGTTAAATTTGCCGATCGGGAGGCGCATCAGCTCTTCCTCGAACCGGAGGGTCGTCACACGGAGGAGTTTTACGTAAACGGTATCTCGACCAGCCTTCCATACGAAGTCCAGCTCGAGTTCGTCCGCTCAATACCCGCTTTGGAGCGCGCTGAAATAATGCGTCCAGGATATGCCGTCGAGTACGATTTTTTCCCCCCGACTCAGTTATTTCACACTCTCGAAACCAAGAAGGTGCGGGGTCTTTATTTTGCAGGGCAGGTTAACGGAACTTCTGGTTACGAGGAGGCTGCTGCTCAGGGTCTTGTTGCCGGCACAAACGCAGCACTCCGTGCTCAAGGCAGGCCTGCGTTCATACTTGGCAGGAATGAGGCCTACATGGGGGTGCTTATTGATGATCTTGTTTCCAAGGGAACGGACGAGCCATACCGCATGTTTACGAGCCGCGCAGAGGACCGGTTGCAGCTTCGGCACGATAATGCAGATCAACGTCTAACAACTATAGGGCACCGCTTAGGGTTGGTTAGTTCAGCGCGCTGGACCGCCTTTCAAGCAAAAATGTCGCTGGTAAGAGAATGCCTCGCTGTGGCAAACAATACGAGGTGTGGAGGGGTTCCTATCTCACAACTCCTGAAACGGCCGGCTTTTACTTATTTGAACTTGCAACCTAATATCCGCGCGGTGGCTCCTGCCGACATTTGGGAGTTAGTCGAAGCCGATATCAAGTACGAAGGCTATGCAGCCCGGCAGGCTCAACACAACAAGGAACTATCGAAGAGAAGTTCACAGAAGATTTCTGATGGGTTTGACTTCGCAAGTGTTGCGGGTCTTAGCTCCGAAACGCGGCAAAAACTCTCGAAAGTGCACCCTACCACGTTAGGACAAGCCGCGAGAATCAGCGGTGTAACGCCAGCAGACATTTCGATTTTGTCTATATGGCTTGCTAAGAGCATCTTACAGCATGAAGCGTCCGCCTCGATTGTCGAAACAGTAGCGAAATAATCTGTCGTGGCCACTCTTGCTAGTGTCGCATCCCTTGCTTATCTCCTCGGATCATTTCCTACGGGTTATATTGCTGGCAGACTCGCTGGCGTCGATATTCGGAAGGTCGGTAGCGGCAATGTCGGTGCAACGAACGTTGCGCGCGTCCTAGGCAAGCGATTTGGGTATCCGGTCTTCTTTGTGGACTTCGCTAAAGGCCTGGCTGCCGTCGTGCTGGCAGTGATTATGGGCAAAGCCGCTCAATTGAGTGCGCAGTTTGTCGATCTTTGCGCCGCGATCGGTGCTGTTTGTTCTGTGATCGGACACAGCTATTCGATTTGGCTTGGATTTAGAGGTGGAAAAGGGGTCGCTACATTAATGGGCGCTCTTTTTGGCATAAACTGGATTACGGCACTGATCGTGTGCGTCGTTTGGATTGTAGCGTTTCAAGCGACGCGGTATGTATCTCTCGCTTCGATAGCAGCGGCGGTCGCGCTTCCCATTACGCTCGCAATCATGCTGTTTCTCAAAGAACTGCCTACACCGGTCCCCCTCTATTTTTCGTTCTGTCTGGGAGCGATTGTGGTCCTGCGGCATCGATCTAACTTGTCGCGCCTGCTGAAAGGAACTGAACCGCGCTTCGTTCGAAAGTGAAACCGACAAAAATTGCAGTGATCGGAGCCGGTGGCTGGGGAACAGCGTTGTCGGTAATTTGGGGACGGCAAAGTCACGCGATTTTGCTATGGGGAAGAAATCCATCACGAATTGAACAACTGCAAAAATCGCGGGAAAACAGAGCTTATCTTCCTGGCGTAGAACTTCCCAAAAACGTCGGCCTAACAAGCCAGCTTCGAGCGTGTGGCGACGCTGATTTGATTGTTTTTGTTACACGCTCAACTGCGCTGCGTGAAACTGCTGCCCAACTCAGAGAAGTTACGATCAATCCCGACGCAGTGCTGCTGAGCTGCATCAAAGGCATCGAGCACGGAACCGGCAAGCGCATGAGTGAAATACTCGTCGAAATTTTCCCCAAACATCCCATCGCGGTTTTATCAGGGCCGAATTTAGCAGCAGAAGTTTCGCGTGAATTGCCGACGGCTACTGTTTTGGCGTGTACACGACAGGAATTTGCGGCGAACCTTCAGGACTATCTCGGCACGCCGCGGTTCCGAATTTACACGGGCGAGGAACTGGCCGGTATCGAGCTGGGCGGCGCGCTCAAAAACGTTTTTGCGATCGCCGCTGGAGCCGGCGACGGCCTCGGTCTGGGTGACAATTCCAAGGCGGCCCTCGTCACTCGAGCGCTCGCTGAAATGGTCCGCCTCGGCACAAAGATGGGTGGAGAATTGCGAACGTTTTATGGATTGAGCGGCGCCGGAGATCTTATCGCGACCTGCTTCAGTCAACACAGCCGCAACCGTCGCGTCGGGGAGCAGCTGGCCAAGGGTCGCTCATTAAATGAAATTACTACCTCCATAGGGACGGTTGCCGAAGGAATTCCAACCGCTAAGAGCGCGCATCAGTGTGCGCGTAAACTTGGCGTCGAAACACCGATCATCGACCAGGTTTACTCGCTTCTTTACCAACAGAAGCCATCGGCTCAGGCGATGGAAGAATTGCTCAGCCGTGACCAAAAAGCCGAGGCGATCTAGGTCGCGCGATCACTTTCGCGACAAAGCTTTTCGATCACGGCCGGATATAATTCGTGTTCGGCGATCTGAATTCGCGCGTGCAGGCTTTCGGAGTTGTCGTTAGGCAAAATCGGCACCTCGCGCTGCGCGATTATATCACCGTGATCTATTTTTTCGTCGACGTAATGAACAGTGCAGCCGGTAACGGTCTCACCCGCATCGAGCGCTTGTTTCCACGCTTCTAATCCGGGAAATTTTGGCAACAGCGATGGATGAATGTTGATGATTCGCCGCCGAAACGCCTCCAACATCGGAGATTTCAAAACGCGCATAAACCCGGCGAGCACCACCAACTCTACTTCTGCGTCGCGCAGCATTTGCACGAGCTCTGCCTCAGCGTTTGGCTCCAGCCGCGTGCGAAATTGGCCCGGCGGAAGATAAGCATTCGGGACGGAGAACTCTCGCGCGATTTCTAGGATCGGAGCGTCAAGCGCATCCGATATCACGACCCGCGGTTCAGCGGGCAACACTCCGGAGCGAATGCTTTCCAGGATAGCGCGGCAATTTGATCCCCTTCCTGACCCAAGGATTCCGAGGCCAAGGCGCTTCATTTTGTGAGTTCGCTCAAACGTTTTAGTAAATCGGATGTCGAATAGCCGCGCTCGAATGGTACGATGTCGATCTTCGCGCCGATTTTTTGCAGAACCTGGCGCTCTTCAGCATTCAATGTGTCTTGATTGTAATCGCCGCCCTTGACGTAAATATCGGGCGCGGCGAGTTCGAGAAACCGTGTCGCGCGCACCTCCGGAAAAATTGTGACCAGATCAACGCATTCCAGTGCGGCAACGATCTCCGCCCGATCGTTTTCACTGTTAACCGGGCGACCAGCTCCCTTCAATTCACGGACAGACTGGTCGCCGTTGATTCCGACGATCAGAGCGTCGCCAAGGGCGCGAGCCGCGCTCAGGTAGCGAATATGTCCGACGTGAAGCAAATCGAAACATCCGTTCGTCGCTACGATTTTTTTCCCCGCCGCGCGCAGTTTGTTAGCCCGCTGTTGAAGCTCTTCCAGTGGAACGACCTTGTCGCTGATCATCGCTTTACCACGAAGTTTAGCGCGCGCGGCAGGATTTGAAATAGTGCTGGTGCGTTGCCAACCAATTCGCCGTCCACGTTGAAAAACATTCCTGGCCGCGACCGGACAGAAACTTTTTTCGCCCGTCGAAATATTGTCGCCTTGCTCGAAAGATGTTTTCCTAAAACGACTTCGGCCGCGAGCAATGCAATCTCGGCGGCGCATAGTTTTGGAATCAAAACGACTTCAAGAAAACCGTCGCTCGGATTGGCATCAGGCGCGATTGGCAGGCCGCCTGCGACGAAGCGGCCATTGGCAACGACCACATTATAAAGCTCGGCAGACAATTGCTCGTCGTCGTCTAATAAGATCTGCGTGTGATATGCGTGTAGTTGCGACAATGCAGCGACCGCCCCGCGCATGTAAGCGAGCGGTCCCCATGTCCGTTTAATCTTCGGTGTCATTTTTCCGCCCACCACGCCGCTAAAACCGCCGGCTGACACATTTACGAAATATCGGACGCGTTTGCTCTTAACTCGAACGAGATCGATTCGCTTTGTTTTGGCTG
Organism: Verrucomicrobiota bacterium; assembly: GCA_030774845.1. Classification (GTDB taxonomy): domain Bacteria; phylum Verrucomicrobiota; class Verrucomicrobiia; order Chthoniobacterales; family UBA10450; genus AV40. Next base: position 4,625 of record JALYKJ010000374.1, on the reverse strand, counting down.
AATGAAGAATGTCGACGTTCTGTTCGATCGACGACGGCAGTCCGAGTGTGCGCGCAAAATCATTCCCCGTTCCAAGCGGTACGATTCCGAGGCGAACGTTCTTTGCCTCCGTCCCTAATCCATTCACCACTCCGTTTAATGTTCCATCACCGCCGGCCACCACGATGTAATCGCATTTTGTCCTGACAGCGGTTCGCGCCCATTTTTCGGCGTCGCCGGCCTTTCGCGTGATCCGCAATGCCATCGGATTTAATTGCGTCAGTTGCGAAAGAACTCTTTCCCGATTGGTAACAGACCCGGCACGGGGATTGAAAATGATGTAGGGCTTCACGGCGCAGTAAATCAGCAGATCGACTGTCGATGTTCGGATGCGCCGCGCAACATTCTGCTTTTCGTCTCGCTAATTTTCGGCAAATTCGTGTTCAGCATCATGCCGGAAAAAGCTGATAACGAACCGCCCGCTGCCTCTACTGGTTACCGCATTTCAGACGGGCCGGTGGTGCGTTTTGCTCGCAGCGACCCCAAGCTTCCCAACGATTTGCCCGAAGTTATCGAACTACCGCGGGTTTACGGCGCTCCACTTTTGTTCGCTATCGCGCGCGACCCGCACACTCTCTTCGCCTATTGGATTATCGATTGGTCATCAATTTTCGAAAATACCGCTCCAGTGGATCGACAAGTTCATCTTCGCGTTTATCGAAACGATGGTTCAGAAGAAACTAGCGAAGCGGTCGAGCCGATGGCGGGCAATTGCTACCTGACGGTTTCAGAGCCGCGAGAGAAGTACCGCCTCGAGATTGGCTATTATCAGCCAGAAGGCGTTTGGAATTCAGTTACGAAATCCGACCAGCTTACGATGCCGCCCGAAAGTGTGGCTCAAAGCGTTGATGTCGATGTTGCCACGATTCCGTTTCATCTCAGTTTTCAGGGACTCATCGACACGTTTCGCGCCTCGAATGGAAATGCCTTAAGTGAAATCGTCTCTCGTTTGCAAAAGCGCGCGGTCAGCGGTGAGGAGCGAGCGTTGTTGAGTCCGGAGGAATGGGAAATTCTGAGGGCAATGAATCTGTCGATCGATGACATTGACGTCGCGCGGCGCGCATTTCTAAAACGCGGAAATGGCGCAGCTTTACGCTGGCGCGCTGAAGCGTTGCTTGGATTTGGCGCGAGCAGTCCTTCGCGCGGTTTCGGCGGCAGTTGGAGTTAGTTCGAGTTCTACCGGCTGAGCTTGATTCCTTCCGGCATTTCCGGCGGTGGCGCGTTGATGCGGCTGTGGTGTTTCCCGTAGCTAAAATAGAAAATGAATCCTACCAACAGCCAGACGATCAGCCGCATCCAATTCGTCCACCCGAGTCCATAGATCATCGCGCCGCACGTGATGATTCCGAGTATCGCGACAAGTGGCGCCGCCGGTACGCGGAATCCCCGTTCTAGCTCAGGGCTTCGAACCCGCATGATCCACACGCCGGCGCAAACCAGGATGAAAGCGAAGAGCGTTCCGATGCTGGTCATTTCACCGGTAACGTCCGCCGGAACGAACGCGGCCAGCAGGCCGGTGAAAACAAAAAACAGCATGTTCGATTTGTAGGGCGTTCTAAACCGCGGATGCACATCGGAGAAAACCTTCGGCACGAGGCCGTCCTTGCTCATGGAATAGAAGACACGCGATTGACCAAGCAGCATCACCAGAATGACCGAGGAGAACCCGGCGAGAATCGCGACGGTGACTGACTTCGATAGCCACTCGTAGCCGGTCATGTATTTGGTGATGGCAAATGCGACCGACGCTTCACGGCCGGCCGAGCGAAAGTCCTGGACCGTCGCAACACCGCTCAGCACGTAAGAGAAGAGCACGTAAAGGATCGTGCAAAAGGCGAGCGACCCAAGAATGCCAATTGGCATATCGCGCTTGGGATTTCTCGCTTCCTGCGCGGCAGTCGAGACCGCGTCGAACCCGATGTAAGCAAAGAAAACAACACCGGCCGCGCCGAGAATGCCGAGGATGCCGCCGTAGGCATGGGTGATACCTTGCGGCGTAACGTAAGTAGTCGGCGCGGGAATCATCGGTGTGTGGTTGGCCGGATTGATGAATCCCCAGCCGATGCCGATGAAGAGCAAGACGATGCTCACTTTCAGGACGACGATCAGACCATTGACGAACGCCGATTCCTTCGTGCCGCGGATCAGCAGGAGCGTGAGCAGAAGGAGAATGAAAACCGCTGGGATATTTATCATCCCATAGATCCCGGTCGGCTCATGCTCAAAAGGCGAATGCGACCATTGGTATGGAATCCGCAGCCCGAACCATTCGAGCACGCGGTTGGCGTATTCGCTCCAGGCAATGGAGACGGTCGACGCCGCGACTGCATATTCGAGGATCAAGTCCCAGCCGATGATCCACGCGACGAACTCGCCCATCGTCGCGTAGGAATACGTGTAGGCGCTGCCTGCAACCGGAATCATCGACGCGAATTCCGCGTAACAGAGACCCGCAAACGCGCAACCGATGCCGGCGACGATGAACGCGAGCACAACCGACGGACCCGCCCGGTCAGCAATCGCGGCCGCTGTACGCACAAAAAGACCCGCCCCGATGATTCCGCCGATCCCCAGCATCAGTAGGTTCACAGGGCCAAGAGTGCGTTTCAGGCTGTGTTCGCCGACCTCCTGTGCCTCTGCCATTAGCCTCTCGAGAGGCTTTCTCGCGAATAGATTTGCCATGCGTTCGCTTTCCTTTTGGTTGCTCGTGGTTCGGTTTCGCTAAGTGCGTTGGTCGTCTGCCGGCGCACCCGCATTCCATTTTCGCCAAAGAAAATAAATCGGCACACCGCTCAACACGATGATGAGACCGGGCCACGTCGTAGCCGTCTGATACATGAAAAGTATGAAGAGAATCACGGCCGCGCCGACGATATAGAGTGCGGGCACGATCGGGTAACCGAAGGCTTTGTACGGGCGTTCAGCGTCGGGTCGTTTTTGCCGCAGCAGAAAAATGCCAAGGATCGTTAGGATATAAAAGATGAGCGCCGCCGAAATGACGTATGTGAGCAAATCGTTGTAGAGCGAACCAAAGCTTCCATCTTTATTAATCGTGCGCGGCAGGACGAGCAGCGCGGCCCAAATACCTTGAATGATGAGGCCCCAAGCGGGCACGTGATTTTTGTTCAACTCGCCCACTCGACGAAAGAAGAGACCGTCGCGCGCCATCGCATAGTAAGCGCGCGCACCGGCGAGAATCAGCCCGTTGTTGCACCCGAAGGTCGAGATCATGATCGCAGCGGCCATAATCACAGCGCCGCGTCCGGGGAAGACTACGTCGGCCGTCGCCGAGGCAACGCGATCCGCGGGCACAGTCTTGATCACTTCGATTGGCAGCGTTACGAGATACGCGACGTTCGCGAGCAGGTAGAGAGCAATAACCAAAAATGTTCCGAATGCGAGCGACAGCGGAATGTTCCGCCGCGGGTCCTTCACTTCTCCGGCAGTGAAGGTGATGTTGTTCCACGCGTCGGCAGCGAAAAGCGAATTGGTCTGCGCCACGCAGATCCCGACGAAGAGTCCGAAGGCGGTCGCGGCGGTCAAGCCTTGGCCGACATCCTGCAATTTGCCGCCGACATGCCAGAAGTTTCCGAAATTGACGTGAACGACATCGGCGTTCCAACCGACCAAAATGCCCAGGAGAATTAACGCGATCAGGCTGCCGGTCTTCGTGATCGTGAAGACGTTCTGAACGATCTTGCCGAGCTTTAATCCGCGCGTGTTCATGAATGTGAGCAACACGACCAGCAGCACGCCGACCAGCTGCGCGGTCGACAGAGAAATCGCATAACCCGAAGAGATCGGGATCGGTGCGATAATGTAGTTATCGATGGAAATCTTCGGCCAAATGACACCGAGAAACTTTGCGAAGCCGACCGCGACCGCCGCGATCGTTCCTGTCTGAATCACGAGGAACAATGTCCAGCCGTAGAGGAAACCCCACAGCGGCGAGAAAGCTTCGCGCAAATAAACATATTGCCCGCCGGCCTTGGGCATCATTGCGGCCAACTCGCCGTAAGAGAGCGCCGCCGTCAGAGTCAGCAAGCCAGTAATGATCCAGACAACCAACAACCATCCGGGCGAGCCTACTTGCCGCGAAATATCGGCGGAGACGATGAAAATGCCGGAGCCGATCATTGACCCGGCCACGAGCATGGTCGAATCGAGTAATCCGAGTCCGCGGACAAATTTTTCCTCCGGTGCGGGCGTTGTCGTCATCTGCATTGTGGTTTCCATCCGTCGGACGGCGAAGAGTTAATCATTACCCAAGCGAATCGAGCAACGCCAAAACGCAGCTTTTTCTAGGCCAATCGTAAAACCGCTTTCGCGTAAAACGAACCATGGTATTCTCCGCCGCGTGCAAGTCTCCGCCCGATCATTTATTCCGAAACTGCTATCGCTCCTTGTTGCGACTTTGTTCGCGGCGGCGGAAATGTGCGTGGCGGCAACGAAGGCCCCGCGCGTTGCGGATGCTTCTTCTCCGCGCTTTGAGGCGTTGCCGCTGACGCGTTCGCGGCAGAACCACCTCTTAGTGCGCGCATTCATCAACGGAAAACCGGCTCTGCTCGGCGTGGACAGTGGTGCTC
>JALYKJ010000373.1 GCA_030774845.1 Verrucomicrobiota bacterium | reverse complement strand
GCCGCGGCACTGTCGCGACCGGGCGTGTTGATCGCGGCATCCTCAAGAAAATGGAGGAAGTCGAGATTGTCGGAATCAAGCCGACCGCGAAAACGGTTGCGACCGACATCGAAATGTTCCGCAAACTTTTGGATGAAGCGCGCGCCGGCGACAACGTTGGCATTCTGCTTCGTGGCGTGAAGAAGGAAGACGTCGAGCGTGGTCAGGTTATTGCCAAGCCCGGCTCGATTACGCCGCATAAAAAATTCAAGGCGGAAGTTTACGTGCTGAGCAAAGAGGAAGGTGGCCGTCACACGCCGTTCTTCACGAATTATCGGCCGCAATTTTATTTCCGCACCACTGACGTTACTGGCACGGTTAAATTGCCCGAAGGCGTCGAAATGGTGATGCCGGGCGATAACATCTCCATCGAGGTGGAGCTGATTACGCCCATCGCCATGGAGAAGACGATTCGGTTCGCTATCCGCGAAGGCGGCAAGACCGTCGGCGCGGGTCGCGTAAGCGATATTCTGGACTAAACTAGCGAAGCCTACGCCAGTAACTCAATTGGTAGAGTAGCGGTCTCCAAAACCGCCTGTTGGGGGTTCGAGTCCCTCCTGGCGTGATTTGCCCGCAAGATCAACAATTACAAGATCGACATCGTGCCGTGATTGGAAAAACGAAAGACTTTTTCAACGAAGTTAAGGTCGAGCTTCAGAAAGCTTCCTGGCCTTGGGATCCGAAGGAGAAAGGAATTAAGAAATATAAAGAGCTGACCGATGCGACGGTCGTTGTGATTGTCTCGATGGTTCTGCTTGGTGGTTACGTCGCGCTCTTTGATTTCGTACTCGTGAACGCCATCCATTATTTCACCCGGTTGCACTGATTATGGCACAAACACTCGCAGGCAAAGATCAATGGTTTGTGGTGCACGTGCTCTCCGGCCAGGAGAACAAGGTCAAGGAGAACATCGATAAGCGCGTCAAAACCGAGGAGATGAGCGATTTGATTTACGAGGTGCTCGTTCCGACCGAGCGCGTTTCCGAAATCAAGAAGGGCAAGAAAAGCGAGACGACCCGCAAATTTTTTCCCGGCTATCTGATTGTAAACATGCATTTGCTCGATGAGAACAACCAGCTCGTCGGCCGGACCTGGTACTTCATCCGCGAGACGCCGGGCGTGATCGGTTTTGCCGGAACGAAAGACAAACCGATCCCGATGCGCCAATCGGAAGTGGACAGCATGCTCGCGCAAATGAAAGAGCGCGAAGAAAAAGTGAAACCGAAAGTCAGCTTCGAGGTTGGCGAGACGGTCAAGGTCGCGGACGGGCCGTTCCAAAACCAGAATGGCATTGTCGAAGAGATCGATCCCGAACGCGGCAAACTGCGCGTGTCCGTCACCATTTTCGGCCGCGCGACGCCCGTCGAGCTCGAATACTGGCAAGTCGAGCGCGGTTAATTTTTCGACAGAATTAACAAAATGATCAGAATGACTTCAGGAATTTTTCAGAGAACCTATTTTGTAGATTCTGTTCATTCTGTCTAATCCCATGGCTAAGGAAGTTGTAGCTCACATCAAATTGCAGATTCCCGCCGGTCAGGCGAACCCGGCGCCTCCGGTTGGCACCGCGCTGGGACCGCGCGGAATCAACATCATGGCCTTCTGCAAAGAATTTAATGCCGCCACTCAAAAACAAGCGGGCGATATCTTGCCCGTCGTGATCACGGTTTTCAAAGACAAGTCGTTCACCTTCATCACCAAAAGCCCGCCCGCAGCGGTTCTCTTGAAGAAAGCGGCCAACATCGCCGCCGGATCAAAAGAACCGAACAAAGAAAAAGTCGGCAAGGTCACGCGCAAACAGGTGATGGACATCGTCAAAACGAAAGCCAAAGACCTGAACGCCCGCAGCGACGAAGCCGCCTTCCGCATCATCGAAGGCACCGCCCGGCAAATGGGCCTCGAAATCGTCGATTAATTATTCGACTTCGACCTCAATGCCGCCAATCCACCGAGCAATGAGGTTGTAAATAGCGGCGGAAATGACGCCGAAAATAAAGCCAAACACGCCGTAAAAAACGGGCATGAAGATTCCGAATCCGAACATCATCGCAGCGATAAGCGCCGCTGGCGGACCGCCCGTATTCTGAGCTTGTTGTGTTTGCTGAGCAAAAGCACCGGCCAGCCCAGCCAAAGCAAAAATGGGCAGAAAAATTAACCCCATGCAGGCGTAAAGCACTCCTAGCATTTTTCCCGCCTGAAGCGGTGCAACCCGCTTTATTCGTCGCGTCATGGCGGAGAGTATGATTGACTGTTCCTCTCGGGACAATCCTCGTTCCTCCTGGCATATTCGCACGGCATGATGATGTTTAGAATCGCAGCGCTGCTTTGTTTTTTGGCGGTCGGGCTCGGTGCGTTCGGCGCGCACTGGTTGAAGCCGACACTCGAGGCTCACGGCCTGGTCGATGTCTGGAACAAGGCTGTTCTTTATCATTTCATTCATGCGATCGCGCTGTTCGTACTCGCGCTTTGCGGAACCGCGAATCGCGCCGCGTGGTGGTTGTTTTTCGCCGGGATTTTGCTGTTCAGTGGAAGTTTGTATGTGATGGCGCTGACGAATGTTCGTTGGTTGGGCGCGATCACGCCGCTGGGCGGGCTTTGTTTTCTGGCGGGCTGGGCATGGCTCGTGATTTCGCCGCCAACCAGGTAGGGGCATTTGATTCGTTCGCTTCCCGCTCACTCACCCTCTCGGGCTTTTCCGTCTATGTCGCTCGGCTCCCGCCGGCTCCATTCACCGAACCGATCCGGATTGGCATTTGCGGGCGATTGAGGTCAATCGCCCCTACCAGCGTTGGTAGAACGCGAGCTTCCATCGAGGGACGCGTCTTGTGTATAATCGGCGGCTCGTAACCGCCTAACGAATAGACATGGATGTCGCAACCCTACGTTCAGTCCCACTTTTCGCGTCGCTCGATTCCAAAGCGACCGCCGAGCTGGGCAAATATCTGACCATTCACGATTATCCGAAGTCGACCACGATTTTCCGCTACGGCGATCCGGGGGACGCGATGTATTTGATCGATTTCGGCAAGGTGCGCATCAGCATTACCGACGCCGACGGCGCAGTGGTGACACTGGCTGAGCTTGGAGCGGGAGATTTTTTTGGCGACATGGCAATGCTCGACGGTCAGGGCCGGTCTGCCAATGCGACTGCGACCGAGGACGCACGGTTGGCGGAGCTAACCCGCGATGATTTTCTTTCGTTCATGCGGGGCGATCCGCGGGTGACATTGGAGTTGCTTACGGCGTTGACTAATCGCTTACGGCGCACAGATGAACTTTTGCGGCACCGTGTCTCGCGCAACGTAAATCAGGAAGAAGCCTTGCGTATGACATTCGCCGACCGCGCGGCGGACCGGATCGCAGAATTTGGCGGCAGTTGGAAGTTTATTATCTTCTCGATTGTGCTTTTTGGGGTCTGGGTGGCGGCAAACACGATTCTGCTGACGCGAAGACCGTTCGATCCTTATCCGTTTATTCTGTTGAACCTGGCGCTGAACATGATCACTGCCTTGCAGGCGCCGATTATCATGATGTCGCAAAATCGGCAGGCGCACAAAGACCGGTTGCGCGCGAACCTCGATTATCAGGTAAATCTCAAGAACGAACTGCTGTTGAGCGACATCATTCGTCGTTTAGACGAAATCGCTAAAAGAAAATCCCACGATTAGGCGCCGCACCTCTAAACTTGTCGCCAGGCACTCGTTTGATTATGATCGGGACGATTAGCCGATGTCTGCCTTCTCGTTCGACACGCAGCGAGCCGCGTTAACCATTGTCGCGTTCATCGGAACGTTCATTGTTGCGTTAAGCTTCGGGCGATTTCTAAAACGGCGCGCCGAAGTTCGCCTCGGAATTCTGTATCAACTTTTCTGTCTCGCGCTTGCATTCTACGTCGCGCTTGCGGTCTACGGACTGGAGGCGCCGTGGCGGGTGCATGTCGGCGCGGCGGCGATCCTGCTGAGCACGGCGCTCGTCGTTGCTTTGGTTAATCGTTACGTTTGGGACATTTACTTTGAACGGCGCAAACAAACGCCGATTCCGCATTTTCTGCGTGAGGTTGTCGCCCTCATTATTTTCGTCGTCGCGCTGCTTTTCGTTCTGAGTTTCGCATATCACGCCGAGCGCGGTCTGAAGAGCGTTGTCGCAACATCCGGGGTCGCAGCCGTAATCCTCGGCTTGGCCGGTCAGAATCTTCTCGGCGGCATCATTGCCGGCATGTCGTTGCAAATCAATCGCCCGTACAAAGTGACCGACTGGCTAAAGGTGGGCGACACCTACGGCGAAGTAATGGAAATCAACTGGCGCTCGACGCGATTGCGCACGAACGACGGCATTTACCTCGACATTCCGAACAACGAAATCGTCAAGAGCACAATCGTTAATCTGCATTATCCGACGGAAGTCCATGCGATGCGGATTCGAGTAGGCGTGGACTACAGCGTGCCACCGAACCGCGTCAAAGATGCGCTAACGCGCGCGGCCCAAAGCGCAACCAATGTTCTCGCCGAGCCCAAAGTGAGAGTGTTCCTGGTCGATTTCGCCGAGCACGCGGTCACTTACGAGATCAAGTTCTACATGGGCAATCACGCCCGGATCAACGAGATCAACGACGCCGTGCGCACGAATGTCTGGTATGAACTGAAACGCCAGCGGATCAATATTCCGTATCCGATTCGCACGTTGCATTTGGAGCGGCGCCCAGCCGCGCCGGTGCCGGAAGGTCACGAAGAAGCCCGCGCGATTCTTCGGGGCGAACCGCTC
>JALYKJ010000372.1 GCA_030774845.1 Verrucomicrobiota bacterium | reverse complement strand
CCACTCAACAGAAGCTCGAGATCACGGATCTGCCGACTGGTAAGGTCCCAGGACGGAAAATCTCTGGAGTGCGCCTTGAGCTCGGCGGCGTTTTTCGGGTCGAGCTTAAGGTCGACCAGTTCGCCGCCATGTGGAGCAACAAGGTGGCTGTGTGATTTTGCACTATCTATGTTCATAATGAAGAGCGCTTCTATACTATCGACAGGCAGTCGCCGCAACGGGGCCGCTTAAAACACCAAAACCCAGGCCCCAGGCTCCAAACAAATCCCAACTTTCCAATACCCAAAATGCGCGGCGAGTGTTTTTAAAAGTTTGGCTTTTGAAACTTCCCTGGGATTTGGTGACTGGGATTTGGAATTTCTCGATGTTGCATGAGCGATTCCAGACGTTACGCTTCTCAATGGCAGAAGAGCGTTCCGCCGCTTACGATTCGAAAATCGAGGGCAACGTGATCTTTACGCGGCTCGATGCTGCGTTCAATTGGGTCCGCAAGAATTCGCTCTGGCCGATGCCGATGGGACTGGCCTGCTGCGCGATTGAATTAATGGCGACCGCCGCGTCCCGGTTCGACATCGCGCGGTTCGGCGCCGAAGTGATGCGGTTTTCGCCGCGGCAATGCGACGTGATGATCGTCGCCGGCACAGTCACTTATAAAATGGCGCTGGCGGTGAAACGGATTTACGAGCAAATGCCCGAACCGAAATACGTCATCGCCATGGGCGCGTGCGCGTCCACCGGCGGCATGTATCGCTCCTACGCGGTCTTGCAGGGGATCGATCAGCTCATTCCCGTTGATGTTTACATTTCCGGTTGTCCGCCGCGTCCGGAAGCGTTGCTCGCCGGCTTGATGAAATTGCAGGAAAAGATTTCCGGCGAGAAATCGTTCGCCGCGCAGAATCCGGCCTTCACTAAGAAACTCGCCGGAGTGCTCGCATGACGGGCCAGGAATTGTTCGATTCGTTAGGCAAACTGTTCGGGCAAAAGCTTCAAAACAAAACTGAATTTCGCGGCGAGACGACTTACACGATTCGGCCGGGCGATCTCCGCGAAGCAGCAAAATTCAGCCGCGACGATCTCTCGTTCGATTACTTGATCGACATCACCAGCATCGACAATTTCGGCGAAGACCCCCGTTTCGAAATTGTTTACGAGCTTTACTCGATGACGCTGGCGGTTCATCTGCGATTGAAATTAAAAATCTCGGAAGACGAGGTCGTCGATACCATCTCCGACATCTGGCCGACCGCGAATTGGCACGAGCGCGAGATTTACGACATGATGGGAATCAAATTTAAAGGCCATCCCGATCTGCGCCGTATTCTAATGTGGGACGGCTATCCCTTCTTCCCGCTGCGCAAAGAATTTCCGCTGGAAGGACTGCCCAGCGAAATGCCCGACGTCGCGTTCACCAAAGCCGCGTCACTCGAAGGCGGCCCATTCGTCACTCGACCCAGCACCGCCACCGCCAAAGATCGCGAACCCCGCGCCCATCCGCCGGAGTTGTAAGTATGTTAGACGAAAAAATGTTCGCCTTGTATTACGAACGTTCGTCTAATTCTCGTTAGGCGACAGGAGACACGATGATCGCGATTCCGCCGGAAGTAGCCAGAAAACTCGGCTACTACGTCTACGCGCTGGTCGATCCCCGCACGGGCCTACCCTTCTACGTCGGCAAGGGGAAAGGTCGCAGGGTCCTGGACCACTTTTCCGAAGTCGCCGAGTCGCGCAAGCGCGAGATGCTCAAAGCGCTCGATCGCGAGCGTCTTGAACCGGGTATCGACATACTCGCGCATGCGCTCCCCGACGAAGAATCGGCATTCCGCATTGAAGCAGCGGTCATCGATGCCTTCGGTCTCAAAGGACTAGCCAACCAGGTCCGAGGCTGGCGTAGCATCGAAACGGGTCGCATGCCGCTCAAGCAGGCGATTGCGTACTACGCGGCCAAGCCGGTTCGCGTCACCGACCCAGCGCTGCTAGTTCGAGTCAACCAGCTCTATCGCCACGACATCACGTCCACGGAGCTTTACGAGATTACCCGGGGAGTGTGGCGACTGGGAACCCGACGCGAGAGTGCGCGTTTCGCGCTCGCTGTCTTTGAAGGCGTAGTGCGCGAGGTCTACACGATTCGGTCTTGGCATCCGGCAGGCTCGACTCCCTACTCAACCCGTGACCTCGCCGACGTGCGCGCGCCGGGGCGATGGGAGTTCACTGGCCAAGTCGCCCCAAACCCTGTGCGCGACCGGTACTTCAACCGATCGGTCGCCCGCTACTTTGTGCGGGGGCAGCAGAGCCCAGTTGTGTACACCAAGTGCTGATACTTGTGATTTCACGCTCGGTTCGATACGCTTTTGCATCAGGTCTGGGAGCTTGCCACGCCAGTCGCCTAACCCTGCGATCCAGCTAACGGCTACCCGCCGCGTGACCACGCTTTCCATGACTAAAACATTTCCGCTTCGATTGACGCGCGTTCCCGGTAGCCGTAGCTGATCTTGTTCTCGTTAGGCAAACGCAATGTTGAGCAATCGCGAAAAATGTGCGGCAGCTGTTTTGCCAGTTTCGATTACATCCTCGTGGCTGAGCTTTTCTTTGGAAAGGCGATGCTAAAACGAATGCGGCTTCGCCGCACTTAATAACATCGAGGTCCGAGCCGGACTGGCATTACGGACTGCTCGATTCACCACAGCACAACTCACGCAGCCGAAACGGGCGGAGCGGACGCTGGTTTCCGGAGCGAGGCCATGACATCGGGTCTGAGCCTGTCATCGTCGCTCGGCGTGAACTTCGATTCGTGTTTGGGATAAGCGATCCGCGTATGCAGCATTGTCATGAGGGTGAATCGAAAACGTTCCGCGATGACTCGTAATTCGCCGAGAGTCAAATCGCATTCATCGAGTTGGCCGTCGGCGATCCGCTCTTCGATTAGCTCGTTCACCAGTTGCTCGATCTTTTGTGGCGTTGGTTTTTCCAAACTGCGCGACGCGCTTTCGACGATGTCGGCCAGACTGACAATGGCGCTTTCCTTCGTCTGCGGTTTTGGACCGCTGTAACGAAAACTTTCTTCCTGCACCTCGGGAATGTCGTCCTCGCGGATGTTCATGATTTTTCCGCCGGCGCGGGCGTCTTCCTGTTGCTGCATCGCGCGTTGGTAGAAATAGTAAACGAGCGATGTGCCGTGGTGCTCCTGGATGACGTCGATGATCTGCTGGTTGAGTTTGTGTTTGAGCGCGAGGTCGACGCCTTCTTTCACGTGCGCGATGATGATGAGCGCACTCATCGTCGGCGCGAGGTCGTCGTGCGGGTTGCGTTCGAAGCTCATGTTCTCGGTGAAATATTGAGGCTTCACCAATTTGCCGACGTCGTGGAAATAGGCGCACACACGACAGAGCGTCGCGTTGGCGCCGATTTTTTCAGCGGCGGCCTCGGCGAGATTCGCCACGACCAGACTGTGGTGATACGTCCCGGGCGCTTCAATTGTCATTCGACGCAGCAACGGATGATTCAGATCGGACAGTTCGAGCCAGGAAACATCGGTCGTGATTTGAAAGAGATGCTCGAGCATCGGCAACGCGCCGCCAACGATCATGGCGGTGATAATTCCGTTGCCGAGGGTGAGCGCGCTTTGCAGTCCGATCATTCCCCAATCGTTGTTCATCGGCGGAAAAAGATCGATCGGACCAATCATGCCGAAGCTGAGTGAGGAGAGCCAAATGGCGACGCCGACGCCGACACCCGCGCGAATTAGCTGTCCGCGTCGGCGCACTTGAAGCGTCAAATAGACGGCGGTGAATCCGCTGATCAAACTGATGACGAGCAGCGGCGCGTCGATCTTGCCGAATAACACGCTGCTCCAAAGACTGACGAAGACAGCGGCGTAAAGTCCGTGATTACGGCCGAGCAAAACGCTCAGCACCAGCGGCGCGAACGCGTACGGCGCAAGCAACCAGCCCATTTCCGGTGTGAGAAATTTAAAGGCGTGCTCGCTCGACAAGACGAGAATGGCTTTGGTCGCGGCGAGTTGGACAAAGATCGTTCCGAGAACGAGAAAGACGCGCGAGTTCTGGGAAAAGGTTCGCGGTTGATTGATCCACAACTGCACGATCGCGGTCGCGAAAACAACAGCGCGATCACGAAATTTTTTGTTGGCTCGGGCCGTTGACCGCTGAAGATCAAGAACGCCAACCCCGCGATGAATGCGGCGAGAACGATGACTTTGACGTAGCTCGCAGATTCAAGACTGCGGAGTAATTCGTTTCGGGTTCGCCGGCGCCTCGTTTTTTTCGAAGCGAGTCCGCGGCGAAGAAGGCGTCTGCGTTTTAAGAAATCGAACATTGTCGATCTTTCATTTGCGCGCCGACGGCGCGGGTGAGCGGTGCTGTTGGTAAGCGGTTATGATAGAACGAACCAGCTCGTGGCGTACCACGTCGCGCTCGTTGAAATAGACGATCGAGATTCCCGGGATGTTTTTCAATGCCTGCAATGCTTCGACGACACCGGAGCGCTTGTTCGAGGGCAAATCAATTTGGGTGACATCCCCGGTGATGACGCATTTGGAATGAGGACCGATGCGGGTGAGCAACATGAACATTTGCTCGGTCGTGGTGTTTTGCGCTTCGTCGAGAATGACGAATGCGTTG
>JALYKJ010000371.1 GCA_030774845.1 Verrucomicrobiota bacterium | reverse complement strand
TCCAGGAACAGAATATCGGAGCCGCATGCGGCCGAAGAAAAACCGAAGCCCGGCTCCAGCTGGTCGAGCTTCCGGCGAATTTCTTTTGCCACCAGTGGTTCAAGTTGCAGCGGAAAACGCGGCGTTGTCCGATCCGGACGGTCGATCATATGACCGGCAAAGACGACGACACTTGGGATACGAAGATAATTGTCGATCCAACCGGGATCTTCTTTCCAGTGTTGGAGGATCAAACGCGCATTGCGTCGGCTGGACTGAAGATCGCCAAAGCGATTTCGACCTTCATTGGCTGCGCGACTGTACCATTCCGCCGCTTGCGAAAGATCACGCAAAATCAACGCGGCTTCGCCGAGCGCGGCAAGCTCCCAGTAGGAGTCGCCAATTCGACCTTCCACTTCTTTCAAACAGTGCTCGTGAACTTTCCGGGCCAGCTCGCTGGCTTTCGCCGTTTGGCCGACGAGCAAATTCATCGTCGCGGCATTGATTCCAGACCAATACCCGCCGCTTGTTCGATACGCTTCGCCGTAAGTCTTCGCAGCCCGTTCCAGAAACTGTGCGCGTTGATCAGATGTTGCGGCTGCGATTGCGAGATCTTTGTAGGTTCGGCCAAGCATCCCGAGCGTTTCTTCAGCCGGTTGCGCTTCATCGCGCAAATCCTCGAGAATAGCGTTTGCCCGATCGGTGGCGCCGCTACGCGCGAGCGCCAGGCCTTGCAGCTGGCGCAAGCGGGTGTCTCTCGGCCACGTCGCTAAGCCAGCGGTGACAACGTCGTAGGCCAACAAAGGTTCACCTTGTGCAAGAATACGTTCGCCGAGACAGCGAAATAACGCCGGCGATCCCGACCCTTCTTCCGGCAACCGCGATCGCCAGATGGACATCAGCTCCGACAAATCGGCAGATTCGGCGCGCTTCAGCAGCTGATCGATCTTCTCGGCCACGATCTGAATGTTATTTGTTTCCTGCTCTTTGCCGAAGAACGAATTCGGCGAGCAGGAAATCGCGTGGATAGGTAATTTTGAAATTAAAATCCTGATTTGGGACGAGCATGACTTTGTGCCTGACAAGTTCAACCGCCGAAACTTCGTCGGTAACAGCGATCTCCTTTTCTGCGGCTTTGCAGTAGGCGCTCTCGAGCAAATCGCGTTTGAAGATTTGCGGCGTTTGCATCGCGTAGAGCTGGTGCCGATCCACGGAACTGGTGACTATAAGATCGACATCAACGCGCTTGAGAGTGTCGGTGATTGGCTCGGCCAGCGTTGCAGCGCCGTGCTCGCGACAAGCTTCGAACACGCGCTCGATTTTTTCCGGAGTGATCATTGGCCGCGCGGCATCGTGAACGGCGACAAACTCCGAAGAGCGATTCACTTTCTCAAGCCCGGCACGGACGGAGTCGTGTCGCTCTGCTCCGCCGGGCACGATGTTTGAAACTTTTGTCTTCGCCGGAAGCAGCTTTTGAAATTCAGGCAAGCTGTCGGTTCGTCCGACGAGAATGATTTCGTCCACGCAGGGCGTGCGCTCGAAGGCATCGATGGTGTAGGCAATCATCGGCGTGCCCGCTATCGGCGCGAACAATTTGTCGAAGCCCATTCGTTCGCTGCTGCCGGCGGCGACGATGATGGCGCTTAACATGGAAACTACGACAGCTGCTTCTGCACTTCTGTGCTTAGCGTCTTGCCATCGGCGCGGCCGGCCACTTTCGCCTGCAACGCCTTCATCACCGCGCCCATTTGCGCTTTCGAACTGGCGCCAACTTCGGCGATCGTTTCGCGCACAACTTTGGAAATTTCGTCGGCGCTCATTCCTTGCGGCAAATACGATTGCAAGATCGACAATTCGTCTTTTTCTTTCGCCGCCAGCTCCGCCCGTCCGCCTTTTTCAAAACTCTCGATCGAATCCTGACGTTGTTTCACCTGTTTGCGGACCACCTGAGCCGCATCGGCGTCAGTTAATTCGCCTTGCGCGCCTGATTTTTCGATCGTCGCATAACTGAGCGCGGACTTGAGCATGCGGAGCACGCCTAATTTGGTGGCGCTTTTCTCGCGCATCGCCGCTTTCAAATCTGAATCGACACGCTCGGCAAGTTTCATTCATTTGAAAACTAAGATGTGTCCCAGGAATTGTCGATGCCGCACACGTCCGTTGGAGTTGCAACCCCTCACTTTTCTCCTCTCCCCTTGTGAAGGGGAGAGGTTGGGGTGAGGAGTCGTGACGTCGTGCCGGCGAAGCTCAGCTGTGAATTCAATTCGACGACCGAATTTTCTCAGCACAAGCTCGGACCGATTCGACGTCGCCCACTGACACAACATCGACATCTTTCCGGGTGCGCCTGAGCAGGCCGGCGAGCACGCCACCGGGCCCGAGCTCGACGAACAAATCGCAGCCAAGATCGAGCAGTCGTTCCATGCAATCGACCCAGCGGACCGTGCCGGTGACTTGATCCTGCAACGTCCGCCGAATTTCAACCGGCGTTCTCACTTCCATGCCGGTCACATTACTAACGACAGGAAAACGCGGCGGCTGTACAACAACATGAGCGAGCGCCCCGCCCAGTTTTTCGTAAGCGCTTTGCATCAATCGCGAATGATAAGCCCCGGCCACGTTGAGCATCGTCGCGCGGCGAATGCCATGTTCCTTTGCCACCCCGACCGCGGCCTCGACTTTCGCCAGCTCACCTGAAATGACGACTTGGCCGGGAGAATTGACGTTTGCAACATCGACATCTTCTTCATCCGCCAACTGACGGACCGCGTTTTCGTCCGCGCCAATCATTGCGGCCATTCCGCCGACGGTTGTCGCGCAAGCTTCGTCCATGAAACTGCCGCGTTTTTGGACAAGCTTGAGACCGTTCTCGAAGTCGAACGTTCCGGCAGCCGCATGCGCAGTCATTTCGCCTAGCGACAAACCGGCCGCGCCGCCGATCGGAAAATAGCCGGCGAGCTCGCGCAAGATCGCCAAACACGCGAGTCCATGAACAAACAATGCGGGCTGACAATTCGAAGTCTTGGTCAACTCCTCGATCGGGCCATTCCATGCAATGTCACTCAATTTGCGGCTGAGAATTTCGTCGGCTCGGCGAAATAAATCCGCCGCGACCGGAAATTGATCGGCCAGATCTTTTCCCATGCCGACGACCTGCGTACCTTGTCCTGCAAATAGAAGCGCGACCTTTTTCATCTCGCTTTCCTAGTTAATCGCGTGGCGAAGTTAGCGCGAGCAGAAGTTCTGGGACACACGCGCAGCGGGCATCGACCTTCGCCGATGACTTTTGCTAACTGTCCGATGTTCGATGGCTTATCTAGCCAACTTCGCTGCTTCTTCAGCGATTTTGTCAGCGGCGCCATTTGACCACCTGCGAGGCGCGCGCCCTTCCCGGAGTTTTCTCTTGCGCGTCGTTCACGAGTCGCGAGCATAAACGCAACTCCGAAAAAACAGTTCGCGAGTCCCGATTATTTCGGGATTGTCGATCTATGGCATTCACCGTTCGCGAAATTGAATCGCCCGATCCGGTAACGCGAGTCGCTGCCGAAGAAGCGAAGCTGCGCGAAACCGATCACGACATTGGCGAGAAAATGATTCTCAACATGGGGCCGTCGCACCCGGCAACGCACGGCGTGCTGCGACTCGTCCTCGAATTGGATGGCGAGATCATCACCAAAGCGATGCCGGACGTCGGATTTCTGCATCGCGGCGATGAAAAAATCGCCGAGAACATGCAATACAACCAATTCGTCCCTTACACCGATCGGCTCGATTATCTCGCGCCGCTGGCGAACAACGTGGCCTACGCGCTGGCGGTGGAGAAATTGATGAATTGGGAAATTCCGCCACGCGGAAAGGCGATTCGCGTTATTTGCTGCGAGCTTTCCCGGATCTCGTCGCATCTGATGGGACTCGGCGCGATGGCGCTCGACCTCGGTGCGATGACGGTGTTTCTCTACTCCTTCACGCAACGCGAAAAAATTTACGACTTGAGCGAATTGCTCAGCGGCGCGCGCTTCACGACTTCTTACACGCGCGTCGGCGGCCAAATTCGCGATCTCCCGGAAAAATTTGTTCCGATGTTACGCGACTTTCTCGATCAATTCGGGCCCGCGTTGGATGAGATGGACAAATTGCTGACGCGAAATCGCATCTTTGTCGATCGAACGAAGGAGGTTGGCGTCATTCCAAAAGAGCGCGCGATCGCTTACGCGCTTTCCGGTCCGATTTTGCGCGGCAGCGGCGTCGAGCACGATTTGCGGCGCAAACATCCCTATCTCGATTACGAACAATACGATTTCGAAGTCGTGATCGGAAGCGCAGGCGATTGCTACGACCGTTATTTGGTGCGGATCGAGGAAATGCGGCAAAGCGTCAGGATTTTGCGGCAAGTGATCGACAAATTACCGAGCGGGCCAATCAACGTGGCCGATTGGAAAAACATGACGCCGCCGAAATCACACGTGATGACAAAAATGGAAGAACTGATTCACCACTTTATCGTCGTGACGGAGGGCCTCGACGCGCCGCCGGGCGAAATCTATTTCGCGGCCGAAAATCCAAAAGGCGAACTGGGTTTTTACATCAACAGCAAAGGCGGAGGCGTTCCGCATCGGTTAAAAATCCGTGCTCCGTCATTTGTGAACCTGAGCATTTTGCCGGAGCTGCTTCCGGGCTGCATGGTGAGCGACGTTCCCGCAGTGCTTGGAAGTCTGGACTTTGTCATGGGCGAATGCGACAGATGAACATGTCGATCTTACGATTTATTTCTCGATTCGTGCTCGTGCTCATACTCGTGCTCGAGCTTTCGTGCGTCGGCAGACGCATCACGAAGGCTAACGTCGATGAAGTGGCCGAAGGAATGTCGAAGAAACAGGTGGAATCGATTCTTGGACCGCCGACCGAGCTCGACAATAAGGATTTCGTCATCATGAAGAAGACGACTTACGTTTACCGCCAGGGCAAAGACACGGTGACGATCGTTTTCAAAGACGATAAGGTCACAGAAAAGCAGAGCACGTTAACTGACTAATCTTTTCGCCCGTGGACTCGACGAGCACACGCGTTCCCGCCGAGTTGGAGCAAAAAATGGATGAAGCCATCGGCCATTATCCAGCCGATGAAAAACGAAGTGCGGCGCTACCGTTGCTGCATCTTTGGCAGGAACATTTCGATTTCATTGGCGATGACGCCGTGACCTGGATCGCAACCAAGCTCGGACTTCGGCCGATCAACATTCTCGAACTGATCACGTTCTACCCGATGCTGCGTGAGAAGCGCGCCGGAAAAACGCACATCCGCGTTTGCCGCACGCTTAGCTGCGCGATGGCCGGAGGTTACCAGGTGATAGAAAACCTGTGCGCGGCCACTGGCATTCAGCGAAAGATCGATCCCGCAGCTGCCGGACACACGCCGATTTCCGTCAGCGCTGACAGAAATTACAGCATCGAGTTCGTCGAATGTTTGGCGAGCTGCGGTACCGCGCCGGTTTGCATGATCAATGACGATCTGCACGAAAACGTGCAGCCCGACAACGCGATATCGATTTTATCCCAAGCTCCGGCAAGACCGGCTGTGAACTCGCCGCATCCACTCGAGCATCGGATCATTTTCAAAAATATCGGACGCAAAAATTGGAAAACTGACATCAAGACCTATTTGGATGATGGCGGTTACGAAGACTTGCGCAAAGCCGTCACAATGTCTCGCACCGATATCGTCAACGAAGTGAAAACATCCGGTCTGCGCGGCCGCGGCGGCGCCGGATTTCCATGCGGCGTGAAATGGAGTTTTATCAAGCCCGACGAAAAGAAGCCGGTCTATCTAATTTGCAATGCGGACGAATCGGAGCCCGGCACATTCAAGGACCGCTACATTATTCATGAGGATCCGCATCAGTTGCTCGAAGGGATCGCGATCTCTTGTTTCGCCCTCAACGCCCGGACGGCGTACATATATATAAGAGGCGAGTTCCCGGAAGGTGCAAAGATTCTGGAGCGAGCCATCGAAGAAGCGCGCGAGCACAAATTTCTCGGTAAAAACATTCTCGACTCCGGGTTCGATGTCGATGTTTACATTCATCGCGGGGCCGGCGCTTACATTTGCGGCGAAGAAACCGGGCTAATCGAATCACTCGAAGGCAAGCGCGCTTATCCGAGGATCAAGCCACCATATTTTCCGGCAGTGCTCGGGCTCTACATGTGCCCAACGATCGTGAACAATGTCGAAACGCTGTGCGCAGTTAAGCACATCATTGCCATGGGTGGAGCAAATTACGCGCTGCTCGGGCGACCGAACAATACCGGCACGCGCATTGTTTGCGTGAGCGGCGATGTCGAGCGCCCCGGCTATTTCGAAATCGAAGTCGGCAAAGTGACAATGGGCCAACTGATCTACGAGATGGCGGGTGGAATAAAATGGGGGCGACGATTGAAAGCGGTAATTCCTGGCGGGAGCTCGGCCAAAGTTTTGCGCGCCGACGAGCGATTCGAGATCAAACAGAAACAGCCTGATGGATCGACAATCGAAGCAGAGTTGTCGATCAATGAGCTACCGATGGATTTTGATTCCCTCGCGGCGGCTGGATCGATGGCCGGGTCGGGTGGCGTGATCGTGCTCGACGATTCGCGCGATATGGTTTGGGTGCTCAACAACATCAACGAATTTTACGCGCACGAATCGTGCGGCCAATGCACACCATGTCGTGAAGGTGCTCTTTGGATGAAAAAAATTACCGAGCGGATGCTGAATGGTGGCGGAGTTACGGAAGATCCGCGCACGCTGAAAACGATCGGCGACAACATCGCCGGCCGGACCATTTGCGCGTTCGGCGAAGCCTGCGCCTGGCCAACGCAAAGTTTCGTAGAAAAATTTCCGGAGGAATTTGCCGCTCACGCTCGCAAATCAATGCCGCCGCCGTTGCCGCCCGAAAACACCCCTCGAGAATTGATTGAGCGCGAACAAATTCCAACAAGTCCCCTCGCCCACGATCCCGGCTGGGAGAAAGCCGGCGCCGACGCCGTAATCTAAGTGATGAATCTGGAAGCCAGGAAGCCAGGAAGCGAATTGGGAAACAAGGAATTAACAGACCGAATCATTGGCGCAGCGATCCGCGTTCACAAAGAACTGGGGCCTGGCTTTCTTGAGATCATGTATGAAGAGGCGCTGGCGATCGAACTCGCCGCGGGGGGCATCACCTTTGAGCGACAAAAGCTTCTGCCAATTTTTTATCGC
Organism: Verrucomicrobiota bacterium; assembly: GCA_030774845.1. Taxonomy (GTDB): domain Bacteria; phylum Verrucomicrobiota; class Verrucomicrobiia; order Chthoniobacterales; family UBA10450; genus AV40. Next base: position 2,949 of record JALYKJ010000371.1, on the reverse strand, counting down.
GAGCATCTGATTGGCGAACATCGGCTCGATCTGGTCATTGACCACAAAGTGATTGTTGAGCTAAAGGCAATTTCCGCGCTTGAAGACATTCATTTCGCGATTGTGCGCTCCTATCTCAAGGCGTCGAATTTGAGCGATGCCCTTTTACTAAATTTTGCGACGCCACGTCTGACTGTAAAACGTGTGGGGCGCGAGTACCACCCGAACTTAGAAGGCGAAGAAGTGCAGCTATAATTTCCTGGTTTCGTGGTTTCCAGATTGATTATGCCTAACGAAACTTCAGCTCCGATGTTCAACGTCCAGATCGACGGCGTATGGCATCAATTTCCGAAAGGCACGCGCGTGATCGAAGCTTGCGCGCAGGCCGGTGTTTACGTGCCGCGCTATTGCTATCACAAAAAACTGAGCTCGCCGGGAAATTGCCGAATGTGTTTGATCGAAATGGGAATGCCACGAATGGGTCCCGAACGCAAACCGGAACTCGGTCCGGACGGAAAACCGATCATCAATTGGATGGCGCGCCCGCAAATTTGTTGCGCCCAAGATGTGGCTGAAGGGATGGGTGTTCGAACAAACTCGCCGATGGTCGAGGAATGTCGCAAGGGCGTGATGGAATTTCTGCTGATCAATCATCCGCTCGATTGCCCGATCTGCGACCAAGCTGGCGAATGCGAGCTTCAAGAATTCAGCGTCGAGTACGGCGCGGCCGGTTCGCGCTTTCTCGAAAACAAAGTCAAAAAACCGAAAGCGGTGCAGCTCGGTCCGCGCGTCACGCTCGATGACGAGCGCTGTATTCTTTGTTCGCGTTGCGTTCGCTTTTGCAACGAAATTGCCAAGGACGATGTGCTCGGATTTGTCGATCGCGGCAGTCACACCGTGCTCACGGCGCATCCAGGAAAGCGTCTCGAGAACAATTACTCACTGAACACGGTCGATCTCTGTCCGGTCGGCGCGCTCACCTCAACCGATTTCCGATTCAAAATGCGGGTTTGGTTTCTAAAAGAGACGAAAAGCATTTGCACGAGTTGCGCCACTGGCTGCAACACTCTCATCGGCACGCGCGAGGACATCGTTTATCGACAAACGCCGCGCGAGAACGATCACGTGAACTCCTGCTGGATGTGCGATTACGGCCGATTGAATTTCAAATACCTGGAAGCCGAGAATCGCTTGCTTGAGCCGCAGATTTTGAGCGGCGATGCGTTGACGCCGCTCGATTGGAAAAGCGCGATCGCGCACGCAGCGTTGCAACTCAGGCAATTCAGTGGCTGGAACATCGCGATCATCGCCTCTGGCCGCATGACCAATGAAGAGCTTTGGCTCACACGCAAAATCGGCGACCTGCTCGGCGTCCGCTACATCGACATCGTGCCGCGGTTCGGCGAGGGCGACGACATCTTGCTGAGCGAAGACCGCAATCCCAACACAGCCGGCGCGCAATTGATTCTGGGCTTGAATTCGGAACCGGGCGCGAACCTTTCCGCTATCGCCACAGGCGTCAAATCCGGAGAAATCAGAGCGCTGCTCGCGTTGGGTGAGAATCCAATCAAGCTCGGAATTTCAGCCGAACAGCTAACGAACATGCCGGCGTTTGTTGCGATGGATATTTTGTCGAATGCCGCCAACGAGCACGCGACTGTTCTCATGCCTGCTTCAGGCTTTGCCGAAAAACGCGGCTCGACGATCAACGGCGAAGGGCGTCTGCAAAGATTGAATCGCGCGGTGCGCCCTCCCGGAAACGCGCGCGACGATTGGGAAATTTTGCGCGATCTGCTGCAGGAGCTTGCCGGTAGCAACGGTATTTACACGATCGAAGATGTGTTTCGGCAAATGAGCGCAGAGATCCCACAGTTCGCCGGTCTTACTCTAAGCAAAATCGGTGACCTGGGCGTGCATCTGATCGAGGAAAACGAATCGCCTCGACCGCCGGTTGATTCCAAGGCCGAGGACATCGAGGAAGCAGAAACGAAGCGACCACCCGGACGATAATACAAGATCGACAATGGATTATTTTTTTATCGGCACGTCGTTGATTAAGATTGTCTGCCTTCTCGCCTTCGTGCTTGGGCTCATGAATTACGCGGTCTACGCGGAGCGTCGCGTCAGCGCGTTGATTCAGGACCGGCTCGGGCCAAATCGCGTCGGTCCCGCCGGTCTACTGCAACCGATCGCCGACGCCGGAAAATTTCTGCTGAAAGAGCAATTCACGCCGGCGCACGTAAACAAACTTTACTACTGGCTCGCGCCCTGTCTGGCCATGGTCCCAGCGGTCATCACTATCGCGGTCGTTCCATTTGGCAGCACGTTGTTCGGCGTACCGATGGTCATCGCCGATATCAACGTTGGTATTTTGTTCGTGTTCGCCATCGCCTCACTCGGTGTTTACGGAATCGTTCTCGGCGGTTGGGCATCCAACTCCAAATATCCGTTTCTCGGTGGCGTGCGTTCCAGCTCCCAAATGATTTCCTATGAGCTTTCGCTCGGTCTCGCCGTCATTCCAGTTTTTCTGCTCGTTGGCAACCTGCGCCTAACGAGTGTTGTCCAATATCAAATCGACCACGGCTGGTTGATCGCGCCCTTCGTTGGCGACTGGACAAATCTCGGAAAATGGCTGCTCGCTATTCCGATGTTTGTTTCCTTGCTCGTCTTCATGATAGCTGTCCTCGCGGAGACGAACCGGCTCCCGTTCGATTTGCCGGAAGCCGAACAGGAGCTCGCCGGCGGCTACCACACCGAATATGCGGCCATGAAATTCGGTTTATTTTTCCTTGGCGAATACATCGCCATGATCACAGGCTCGGGCATCATTGTTACGCTCTTCCTTGGGGGCTGGCATTTTCCTGGAATTCCTGACGGCTCGCACGGTTGGATTTTCGGTTTGATCAACATCGCGGTCTTCTTCGCCAAAGTCGCCGCTCTAATCTTTCTGTTCATGTGGGTACGCTGGAC
>JALYKJ010000370.1 GCA_030774845.1 Verrucomicrobiota bacterium | reverse complement strand
TCCGGACTGGCCGCGAGCATCACCCGCCAGCTTGATCCACTGACGAAGATGGCGCCTGGCTCGCGTCGCCTTGAAGAAGGCGTTTCCAACTAACGCTGCCATCATCATTGAGAAACCTCTGTGTAAGTTCTCGGCTCAATCGATTAATAGCGCGGCACCATGCCCGGTAAAGCTCGGTTCTCTCACCGACTGTTAGCGCTGTGTTACTCTTTGTCGGCAGCGTCCTGCTAATACGCACAAATAGCAATTGCTCGGCGATTACGCCGACAGATCCGCTATGGAGAAAACGAAGAGCGCGCAACGCTTGATGGTTGAGGATATCATTCAATGTGATTCGATCCAAAGCTGCGACGGTATTGTTCATTTTAGTTATTTTTCGTAGTGAAAAACGTTTTGACGATGCCAGGCAATCGCATTGCGATGTGGATAGATATCTCGTCTCTGCGGCAGATGTATGTGGCCGCGCTTGTTAACGAGCGATCGCAGGAACTCGAATTTGTCGATCTTCCCAAGGTCGGGAGGTAAGCCACCAGCCTTTGGCGAGACTTCAACTTTGTAGTCTTCTAACAAAGTAAACCAACCGACATCAAACGCCCAATGGTGAAGCCCACAGAGTGCAATGCCATTACAAATATCGTCTCGTCCTCTTAGGCCGTTCGGAACGATATGCGCCGCCTGTACTTCCCATCTTATCAGATCAGGAGACTGAATCTTCAGGCCGCAGACAGCGCATCGATGAGCGTATGCTTCGATAACGGCTTGACGGAAACCACGGCTTCGAAGCATGACCTCAATGTTCACGGACATCCGCCGTTTTTTCGTATCGAACGGGCTATAATTCTGCGGCACAGACGCAGTTAACAGCTTGTTTACGATCTTCTGAACTTCATACGATTTCGTTGGTAAGTATTCCTTTTCACGAACTGGTATATTGCAAAGCGCCAATGCCTGATCGAAACCACGTTCTGTGAGCATCCACTGTTTCTCGTGCGTTAAGCGAGCAGTCTCGGTTGGACGCGTTATCAAGTTCTGTTTCGCCAACGAATCAGCGGCTCGGAACAGCAACCTATGCCATAGGTTCGACTTTTTTAGACGATTTTGCTTCCGATAAGTCGTTTCTAAGTACGCTGAACGTTGAAGCTTGGTCAACGCGCATTCGTCAGCGAGTTCGTTAACAATTGGTTGCCCAGTCGCGAATTCCTTAACAACACCACCGTGCCTAAGAAGAGCTCGAAGCAGAGCTTGCTCGACCTGTTGACGACTGGGCATGGCCAGTTGCGCAAGCATTGTCGCTTCATAACTAGTCGATCGCATTTTGGTCCGTGTGATCTAGATCGTACATCATCCTGAAATTCTGTTAATCCTGTCTCTCTTTCTTCTCTGTCGCCAGTTTGATCGCGAGGTCCCGCAATTGGCGCGGATCGACATCGGCCGGCGACTGCGTCATCAGATCCATGCCGCGATTATTTTTCGGGAAGGCCATCACGTCGCGGATCGTTTCTGCGCCGCAAAGCAACATCACGAGTCGATCGAGCCCGAGCGCGATGCCGCCGTGCGGTGGCGCGCCCAGACGCAATGCGCGCAGCAAATGACCGAACATCGATTGTCGATCTTGCGCGCTGATCCCGAGCGCTTCGAACATTTTCTCCTGCAGCTTCGGCTCGTGAATTCGCATGCTGCCGCCGCCAATCTCCACGCCGTTGAGCACGACGTCGTAGGCTTCAGCGCGAATCTCGGGAAACTTTTTTGTCTCGTCGAGCAAAGCTACGTCTTCGGCTTTTGGTCGTGTGAACGGATGGTGCATCGCGTTCCACTTGTTTTCCTCGGCGCTCCACAGCAGTAATGGAAAATCCGTCACCCACAAAAAATCCCAGACTTCCGAGCCGGACGGGCGGTTAGCAGAGGCGCGTTGCAAATCTAGAATCTCCGCCACGCGCAATCGAATTCGACCGAGCACTTCGCAGGCGATCTCCCATTTGTCGGCACCGAACAAAATCAGATCGCCTTCTTCGATTTTTAATTTGGATTTCAGCGCCGCTTTCTCGGCATCGCTGAAGAATTTCACGATCGGCGATTTCCATTCGCCATTCTCAACCTTGATGAAGGCGAGCCCTTTCCCTCCGAAAACCTTCGCGGTCTCAGTCAGCTCGTCGATTTGCCCGGTGGTGATCCCGGCGAAGCCTTTCGCGTTGATCGCTTTGACCACGCCACCGGCATCGAGCGCACCGCGAAAAACTTTGAAGCCGCTCGCGCAAAAATCGTCGCTGACATCAACCAGCTCGACGCCGAACCGGCGATCAGGTTTGTCACTGCCGAATCGCCCGACAGCTTCGCGATACGTCAGCCGATCGAACGGTGTCTTGATGTCGACGTTGCGCGTCGCTTTGAAGATCGCCGCCAGCATTCCTTCGGTCAGCGCAAAAATGTCATCTGGCGTGACAAACGAAGCTTCGATGTCGATCTGAGTAAACTCCGGCTGACGATCGGCGCGCAAATCCTCGTCGCGAAAACACTTTGCGATCTGAAAATATTTTTCGACGCCGGCGACTTGAAGCAGCTGTTTGTATTGCTGCGGCGCTTGAGGGAGAGCGTAAAACTTTCCGGGGACGAGCCGGCTCGGCACCAGGAAGTCTCGCGCGCCTTCCGGCGTGCTCTTCGACAAGATTGGCGTTTCAATTTCGATGTAACCTTGCGAATCGAGATAATCGCGCGTCGCTTTGGCGGCGCGATGACGGATGCGAAGATTGCGGGATAGCTCCGGCCGGCGCAGATCGTAATACCGATACGTCAGTCGTAGATCTTCGTTGTGAATCTCGGCGTCGATTGGAAACGGCAAATCGTCCGCGCGATTGAGAATTTGCAACTGATTAGGAATTAATTCGATCTCGCCAGTGGCGAGCTTTGGATTTTCCGTGCCGGGAACTCGCGCGGCGATTTTGCCCGAAACCTGGATGACGTCCTCGCTCCGCAAACCGTGCGCTTCTTTCGCAAGCTGGGCGTTCTCTTCCGGTCGAAAGACAACCTGAGTAATCCCTTCGCGGTCGCGCAGGTCGATAAATATCACACCGCCATGATCGCGCGACACGTGGACCCAACCGGCAAGGCTGGCTTCCTTGCCGACATCGATCTTGCGAAGTGAATTGCAGTTGTGCGTGCGATACATGATCAGGCGGAACCGGAGACGTTGAAGAATTTCACGACGCTGTCCAGCAGCGCGTCGCCGGCAATCAATGATTCTTCGCGCGTGGCGAGATTTTTCGCTTTCACCTGCGGCCATTCATCGCCGTAAAGAAGCGTGATTTGCGCGCCGACATTTTCCGCAGTTTGAAATTGTTTCGCCACCTTGTCAGCTGTTAGCGGATAATCGACCCGATAACCGCGGTCGCGCAGCTCCTGAATTTGCTCGAGCGCATCGGGCCGGCGCTGTTCCTTGGCGATGACAACGTAGATGTCGATCTTGTTTTGCTCTTTGGCGGCAGCTTCCAGTTTCTCGCGGGCCGCGGAACGATCACGAAGCAGTTCACCCAGGACGACATCGCCCATGGCGAAACCGAGCGCGGGCATCGAGACCGCGCCGTCGCTGAGCTGGCCGATCAAATTGTCGTAGCGTCCGCCGCCGGCAATCGCTCGCAGTTTTCCCGCGCGATCGAAGACTTCGAAAACGGTGCCGGTGTAATAAGCCAGGCCGCGAACAATCCGAACATCGACATCGACGAATCGGGCAAGTCCGCGCGCGCCAAGTCCATCTACGAGCCGATCGAGTTTCCCGCTGCGGCCGCCTTCATCGAAGATGGAGAAAACGGGCCCCGCGAGCTTGCCCAGTTTCGCCTCCGTTTTCTCCCGCGGCTCGCGGCCTGATTTGTCGATCGTCTGCAAAACTTCCTCCCAGCTTTCAGTCGGGAGTTTTTGTTTCTGCAAAAAATCCGTCCAGAACTCGCGGTCGCTGATGCGGACAACGAAATCTTTTTCGGTCAGCCCAAATGCGCGCAAGATGTCGATGCAAAGCGCGATTAGCTCGATGTCGGCGGCGAAATCGCTTTCGCCGATGATATCGCAGTTCAGTTGGTAATGTTCGCGCAGCCGGCCGCGTTGTTGTTTTTCGTAACGAAAGAATTGGCCGATGGAAAACCACTTGAGCGGTTTTTTGAACGCGCGTTCGTGCGCGGCGACGACGCGCGCAAGCGTCGGCGTCAATTCTGGCCGCATCGACACTTCGCGATCACCTTTGTCAGTGAAATTGAAAAGTTGATCGACAATTTCGGCGCCGCTTTTTTTGCGGTAGAGATCGGTCGGCTCGAGTACTGGGCCGTCCCATTCGACGAAACCGTAGCGCCGCGCGACCTCCCGCCACTGCCCGAAGATGTAATTCCGGGCCGCGCAATCGTCGGGCAGGAAATCGCGAAATCCGGGAAGCGCTTGCATGATTTCAAAAACCGATCGTGGCCCAGCGCGCGAAACAACTTTGCGGTCGAATAAACGGCCGCTCCGAGAAGTCCAACCTATCTACAACAACGAGCATTTGGTTAACCAAAGCAGAGGACAACTATGAAACAAACTACATTAGCGAAAATATTGGCGGTGGCCTGCAGTCTGGGCGTCGTAACAGCGATGGCTCAAACCTCGACCACAGTCACAACGAAAGATGCTGCGGCCGGAACTGCCGTCACCGAGACGAGTACTACCACCAGCACAGGAACAATCAGCACCTACACGCCGGGAACGGATTACATCACGTTCCGCACCACCACGGACGCGGCGCCGGCGCGTTACTATTACAGCAAGGATACCACGATTCTTGATCCGGAAGGACATACCGTCACCTGGTCAGCGGTGCGTCCCGATCTGCCCGCCACGGTTTATTATGTGCGGGATGGCGATCGCATGGTCGTGCGCAAGATCGTGCTGAGCAAGCCAGCGGTGATCGAGAAAGAAACAACGACAACAACAACCACGCAAAA
>JALYKJ010000369.1 GCA_030774845.1 Verrucomicrobiota bacterium | reverse complement strand
GCTTTACTACGACACGAATGTCGTCGGCACGTTGCATTTGCTCGAAGCGGCGCGGACGACCGGAGTTGAGCGATTCATTTTCGCGTCGAGCTCATCAGTCTATGGCGCGGCGAAGACAGTCCCGTTTTTGGAGGAAGAACATCTCACACAAACGTTGAGCCCGTACGCGGCCACGAAGATTGCGGGCGAGTTTCTTTGCTCGACCTATTCGCATCTCTACAAAATGCGGATCGTCGCGCTCCGCTACTTCACGGTTTACGGCGCGCGGCAACGGCCCGACCTCGCCATTCATCAGTTCACCCGAAAAATTCATTCGGGCGGACCGATCGACCAATTTGGCGACGGTACGACGCGCCGCGATTACACTTACATCGACGACATCATTCAGGGAACGATGGCCGCGCTCAAATACGACGGGCCGATGTTCGACATTTTTAATCTGGGCGAGAGCGAAACCATTCAGTTGAAGGATTTGATCGCGGCGATCGAAAAGGCGCTTGGCAAAAAAGCGAAGATCAACCGATTGCCAGAGCAACCGGGCGACATGCCGCTGACCTGCGCCGACATTTCCAAGGCGCGGAAACTTCTCGGTTACGATCCGAAAACGAAATTCGACGTCGGCTTTCCGCGATTCGTGGACTGGTTTCTTGCGCAAGACAAACAAAAATAACAGCGCTGGCGGCAGGTGTCGCGTGTGACGATGTCGATCTTGTGAACGTTGATGGAAAATCTTCCCTTTGATCAGCGCGCTTGCTTCATCGCCGGCCAGGCGAAATCGGGCACGACGCTGCTGGCGGCGTTGCTCGATAGTCATCCCGAGCTGCTCGTGTTGCCGCAAGAAACCGCCTACTTCCCAACTGTTCTGACAAAGTACCTCGACCGCGGCCGGCGGGCGCAGTTCGATTATTTGACGAAACAATCTTTCTCCCGGGTCCTATTCGGCGGCAAACCGAAGTGGCGCGAGCACGAATATACAAATTTTCCGCAGCAGAGATTTCTCGAGACGTTCGAGCGGATTGCTTTTGATCCAGCAAACGCGAACCGCGATTTGCTCGCACTGATGGCCGAATCTTACGCCGCAACAATCGATACACCGCCCGATCGCATCAAACGCTGGATCGAAAAAACGCCGGCCAATCGGAATCATGTCGATGAAATCTTTTCGCGATTTCCACAGGCAAAACTTCTCGTCACATTGCGCGATCCGCGGGCGATTCTGGCCACGCAGATCGCGTTGGAGAAAACCAGGCGCACCAAACGATTCTCAGTTTATTACGTGATCGCGCATTGGCGCGTGGCCGCCAAACTGGCGCGACGCGTGCGTGCCGGAAATGTTTCCGGATTGTTCGTGCAGTTCGAACAGCTCGTAAGCGAGCCATCGACCGTGATGAAAAATGTATGTGACTATCTCGAGATCGCTTTTGATCCGGAAATCGTTCTCGTGCCGACTAAGATTGGCCAGCCGTGGGGCGGAAATTCGGCAGCACAAATCGCGTTTTCGCAGGTTAGCTCCGAGCCAGCGTCGCGCTGGGAACACGAGCTGTCTGAGGACGAGATCGGCTGGGTGGAATGGCATTGCCGCGATTTGATGCCGGAGTTTGGATACGAGCCGCGGTTGAGTGCGCGCGCGTTGCGGCACTTTACCAAACCGATTCACGGTGAACGGCCGCGCGAATATCTGAAATCCCGAATCTACTCCGTTTGCGCCGCCTGGACCCGTCGCTAGGGTCGACATTTTGTTCCACTTGCAATCGCCAGCCTGGCGGGCGATAATCGGCTCGTAGATGTCGGGAATCTAATTCGATCCTCCGAGCATCCGTTTTCAAAGTCGAAGCTAAAAGTTATGAGGCGAGGTTTCTCATCTTCGCGATATGATTGGCTGACCACGGCGGATTGCATCCTAAGACGATTTTATTTCCGGCATGACGAGGCGGAGTTTCTGGCGGCGTCGCAGAGTGTTTGCAATTTGTGGACCTTTCAAGGTTCGCGCGCCACGGACCGTGCATCGTTGGATGCGCTCCGCCCATTAAATAATTGGGTCAATACTGAGGATCATCATGAACTCTTATCAACAGGGGAGACGCCAGCGCCATGGGCGCGGCCGGTCTCGACGAAGGGGCGGTCGCGAGCGTTTCCAAGAGCAGCGCGCGCCGGCTCCAAAGCAGAAAACATTCTGGCAACGAATCGCCGCATTTTTTGGAACCGGCGGCGACACACGAAAACCAGCCACACAATCGCGCAACGGTCAGGAGCAGCAGCAACAACAGCCGCAACAGCAATCGCGGCCAGCGCGTAAACCTGAGCCAGTCGAAGTCACTTCGCCGCGTCTTTACGTCGGCAATTTGTCCTTCGACGCAACCGAAAGCGATCTCTTCGAGCT
>JALYKJ010000368.1 GCA_030774845.1 Verrucomicrobiota bacterium | reverse complement strand
GTGTCATGCCGATCTAACGCAAAAGCGATCTTCACTTTCGTGCCGACGCTGTCGATGCTCGCGACCAAGACCGGGTCGCGCATTCCCGCAAAGTTTGCGCGAAACAAACCGCCAAAGCCGCCAATTTTGCCGAGAACTCGCGGTCCGTGTGTTTGCCTAACGAGCGATTGAATCCGGCGCTTCAGTTTATTGCCAAGATCGACATCTACTCCAGCACGGGCGTAAGACTTTTTCATTGTCGATGGAGGGACGCGCGCCGTCGCGTCCGTCTCATTTCAGATCCGCGAACAGCGTCGGATGCCGTTCTTGTTCGACCAGTGCTTTGGCGCGGGCTTCGCGCTTTTCCATGATGAATTTGTCGAGCGCCGGATCGACGGGCAGGGGATAATTGCCGGTGAAACAGGCGAGACAAAATTCATTCAATGGTCGCCCGGTCGCGCGCACCATTCCTGCGACGTCCAGATAACCGAGACTGTCGACCCCGAGATATTTCCGGATTTCTTCCATCGACATCTGGTTCGCGATCAATTTTTGCGGATCGGGAAAATCGATGCCGTAATGACAGGCGAACCGATGTGGCGGACAGCTGACCCGCATATGCACTTCTTTGGCGCCGGCTTCGCGCAAGTTTACTACTCTCGCGCGCGCAGTTGTGCCGCGAACAATTGAGTCATCGATAACGACGACGCGTTTCCCGGCCACCATTTCCTTGATCAAATTCAATTTCACCCTGACGTCGAAATCGCGGATGAGCTGACTCGGCTGCAAGAACGTGCGGCCGATATAGTGGTTTCGAACGAACGCGTGCTCGAAAGGAATTTTCATTTCTTCGGAGAAACCGAGCGCGGCGTAATTGCCCGAGTCCGGCACCGGCACAACGATGTCCGCTTCAACCGGAAATTGGCGGGCGAGTTCACGTCCCATTTCCGTGCGCACTTTGCCCACATTGACGCCGCCTATCATGCTGTCCGGTCGCGCGAAGTAGACGTACTCGAACATGCAGAAAGCAGGCTGTTGCGGCTGGAACGGAAACTCCGACCGCATCCCGTCCTCATCGATAATTAAAACCTCACCGGGCGCAATTTCGCGGACGAATTCCGCGTGAATTAAATCAAACGCGCACGTTTCCGAAGCGAGAATGTAAGCATTGTCGAGTTTGCCGAGCGAGAGCGGCCGCCAGCCAAACGGATCGCGCACCGCGATCAATTCGCGCTCGCTCATAATCAAGAGTGAAAACGCGCCTTCGATTCGACGCAGCGCTGCGAGGGTATTTCCGCCGTTGTCGGTCGGTTGGGCGAGCAAGTGCAAAATGATCTCGCTGTCGGCGGTAGTTTGGAAAATGGAGCCTTTGCGCTCGAGCTCGTCCCGTAAAACATCGGCGTTAATCAGATTGCCATTGTGGGCGATGGCCATTTGGCCGCGGACGCAATCAACCACAAACGGTTGCGCGTTTTTGATCGTGCTGGTGCCGGTGGTGGAATAGCGGGTGTGACCGATGGCACGGCTTCCTTTGAGTTGTTCCAATTCCGTCTGACCGAAGACCTGTGAGACAAGCCCCATGTCTTTGTGGATCACGAACGAAGTGCCCGGGCCATTGCTCGTTACAATTCCGGCGCTCTCCTGGCCACGGTGCTGAAGCGCGAAAAGACCGTAGTAGGTTAGGACCGCCGCGTTCGGATGCCCGAACACGCCGAAAAGTCCGCACTCGTGTTGCGGGTAAACGTCGCTCTGCTTGGTGGGGTCGGCGTTGCCTGGAGAGATCACAAGAAATAATCCACGAAATCAGGCCGCATTCAAACGGCTTTGATCACAAACTTGGAATACGTTCAGCCGAGGAATCGCTTTCCACCAGGCGACGGATCGAATTCCACCAATCGTCATAGAGATCGGCAATCGGCCAGGCGAATTTTTGATCGCCAATCTGGATACGCAATTCCTCACCACCGACTTTGCCAAGTTGGCGAAATGGAAGCCCGCGCTCGCGCTCGCCACCGGACGAGCCCGTCCGAATGGCGGATAAGATCGACATCGTCTTGTCTAAATTTTCCGCCGCAACCGAAATGACAATGCGCGACTGTGATTCGTTGAAGAGAATTTCTTCTGTAGAGGCAGGCGTGCCGCCTGCATCGGGGCCGCCACGGCCGCCACTACAGTTCTCAAGATCGACATTTGCGCCGAAGCGTTGTTTCGGATTGAAACAGCATTCCGCGAGTGCCACCGCGAGCCCGCCTTCGCTGCAATCGTGCGCGCTTT
>JALYKJ010000367.1 GCA_030774845.1 Verrucomicrobiota bacterium | reverse complement strand
CAATTCGGTCGGTCGCGGCACAAAGGCCCCTCCCACATTACGCGCGCAACTGCTCGAGCATTCCGCGCAGCGCGTCGCCCAATCCGAGAAGTCCCTCGGTGTAGGCATTCGGACGAAGCGCTTTCATTCCGGCCTGAGCGCTGCGAATGAGATCGTCGGCAGTTGTAATGGATTCGCTCAAGGCGCCATTACTCGCGCCATTTTTCAGCAGCTGACTGACTTCGTCGCATTTTCCTTCCAGGATAAGACTGCAAGAACGCTCACGCTCGAACTCTGATGCCGACCGCAAAAAAATGAGAACAGGCAAAGTAAACTTGCCTTTGCGAAGATCGGTCCCGAGCGTTTTCCCGGTCGTCCCTTCGTTTCCGGCAATGTCCAGGCAATCATCGTAGATTTGGTAGGCAGTTCCGACGCGCATGCCGAAAGTTTTCAAGATTTCAGTCGATCGCGCGTCTGCTTCGCTAATGGTCGCGCCCAATTCGGCCGCAGCCGCGAAGAGCGAGCCGGTTTTCATTTCCACAATCCGCACGTAATCCTCCACCGCCAATTTCAAATCGAAGCGGCGTTGGGTCTGGATCATTTCGCCTGAGCAAATCTCGCTGGCTGTTCGCGCGATCGCCCGGCTGATGTTCGCATTTTCAAAATTCGTGGACAACGTGAGCGCGTGCGCGAACAGGCAGTCGCCCAGTAAAACGCTGAGCGAATTTCCCCAGCGCGCGTTCACGGTCGGTTGCGCGCGGCGCCGCTCGGCTTCGTCCATGATGTCGTCGTGCACCAGCGTCGCCGCGTGAATCAATTCGACAATCACGGCAAGATCGACATGTCCGGTGTTGATTTGGCCGGTTGCGCCGCCGGCTAGGAGCGCAACCAGCGGCCGCAAACGTTTCCCGTGCCCGCCGAGGGCGTAGGTCACGTAACCCTCGATGGCGGGATCAAAGGCGGTCGCTTGTTTAATGATTCGTTCGTCGACCTGATCGAGTTGCGATTGGACTAACTGCGTTACTCGCGCCAACGGCGTGAGAGAAGAAGCACTCGCCTTAATCCCAGTCCGACCCGGACCTGAGCGTGCAGAAATTTCCACCGACGCAGAATAGAGGGGCGGTTTGTCTGTTGTCAAAGCAACACGTTACCCGAACTTGGTTTTCGGCTAGGTAGGGGCGGTTCACCGAACCGCCCGCGGGCGATTGAGGTTAATCGCCCCTACCACTCATCGTTTGTGCAACCAAACTTGGGTTTCGTATTTCTGCTCGGCAATTTCGTGGGCGCGCGCGGTCAACCGTTCATCGAGCGCTTTATGGTAACACTTGGAGCAAAGTTCGCTTGCGAATTGACCCGCGAATTTGTTGCTAAGGCCCACATCCTGGATGCTGCCTTGCTGTAAAAGTCCGCGTCGCGTCCGGCGTTGCGCGGCTCCCGCCACTTTGTGACCGTTCAAGATCACATCGGCGCGGACTGGGTTCGCAAAACAGGAATCAGAGAGTTTTGGTGCCACGTTCGCGGCCAACTCGACGCGTTGTCCGTTTGCAGCGAATGCAGCTCGAATCGCGTCATGTATTTTCTCGTAGATCGACGTCGACGATTCGCTAAACGCCGGCTCGGTCGCCGGAATCACGATCGAGTAGGTCAGATCATTGCCGTGGAAAACAATTCCGCCGCCGGTCCAGCGGCGAACGAGGTCACGCTGGCCCGCATGATTCGCAACATCAGTGAACTTTCCAAAATATCCGAACGAAAGCGCCGGATAATCCCATTTGTAAAACCGAATAGATGGCGCGGTCACCTGTTCCAGCAGCGCTTCATCAATCGCCATATTGAGCGCCGCGGTTCGCGACGGTTCGTCGTGATAAACGTCGAGTGATCCGAAGATCGACATCTCAAAGTTCGAGTTCGCTTAAAATCTTGGCGACGGCGTCGCGTGGATCTTTGTGACTCGTGATCGGACGGCCGATGCCAATATAATCTGCGCCGGCCTCAATCGCCGCCCGGGGCGTCATGAAGCGCTTTTGATCGCCCGGATCCGCCCAAGTCGGGCGAATTCCCTGAACGACGATTTTGATTTTGTCGCCGAATTCGCCACGCAATCGTTTGATTTCGTGAGGACTCGCCACCACTCCGTCGATTCCTGCTGCGACACCTAATTTGGCCAAGCGCAAAACCTGATTCTCGACTTTGTCTGATATTCCAATTTCGCTTAGCGCTTCTTCCGTCGAGCTTGTTAAAACAGTCACACCCAGGATCGAGATGCTATTAGCGCGAGCCGAAGTCGCGGCGCGAATCATCTCCAATCCGCCGCTGAGATGAACGGTAAGCATCTGGACGCCGAGATTTCTCGCGGATTCGACAGCTCTCGCGACCGTGTTCGGAATGTCGTGCAATTTGAGGTCGAGAAAAACTTTGGCGCCGCTAGCCAGAACCGCGCGCACAATCTCGGGACCCTCCGCGGTATAAAGTTGCAGGCCGATCTTGAAAAACGAAATCTCAGCGCGCAATTGCTCGACGAGAGCGAGCGCCTGCGTTTTCGTAGCTACATCGAGCGCAACGATTATTTTGTCGGCTACTTTTGTCATTCCGAGCGAAGTCGAGGAATCTCTTACTGTTTCCGAAAATATTTAGAGATGTCTCGACTCCGCTCGACATGACAATTGAAATGAGCGCAATGCAAGTCCTCGCTCCCGCCAAAATTAATCTCTCCCTGAAGATTCTCGGGCGACGCAACGACGGCTTTCACGAAATCGAGACGCTGATCTCGCCGATTTCGCTGGCTGATAAGATCGACATCGAGCGGCAGTCGCGCTGGATTGATTTTATGTGCGACGATCGATCGGTTCCGCCCGGTGACGAGAATCTAGTCGTGCGTGCAGCAAAATTGTTTTTCGAAAAGACCAAAGTCACCGCTGGCGTCGGAATCAAACTTCAAAAACAAATTCCTCATGGCGCCGGACTTGGCGGCGGCAGTAGCGACGCGGCGTCGACATTGATCGCTCTCAATCAACTTTTTGAAACGAAACTCTCGCGCGAGGAAATGGCGAAGCTTGGATTGACGATTGGTTCCGATGTCGCGTTTTTCCTTTTTGAATCGCCAGCGGTTTGCAAAGGACGCGGCGAAATTGTCGAGCCGACGAAGTTGAAAAAGAAATTGTCGATTTTGCTCTTGAAGCCGGCGTTTTCCGTTTCGAGTGCGTGGGCTTACTCGCGCTGGCAGGATTCGAGAGAGATTCCGCGAATTTCATATCAGCCGCAGAATTTCGACGGTCAAAGTTTTGTGAACGATCTCGAGCGTCCCGTCTTTGAGAAATTTATTTTTCTTGCGCAGTTGAAAACGTGGCTTCTGAAACAAGCGGAAGTTGGCGCCGCGTTGATGTCCGGTTCAGGTTCGACTGTCTTTGCGGTCATGCGCGACAATGCAGATGTCGATCTCGTAGCGAAGCGAGCGCGCAAGGAGCTTGACCCGGAGATTTGGGTCTGCAGCACGAATGTCTAGGCCACTACTAACGAGACCATGCACAACTCGAAAAACCTTCTCTGTCTCTGTATTATCTCACTGTGCTTCCCGGTCATCGCTTCGGCACAGGACGCGTTTGCGGCTTTACAGTTTCTTGTCGGTAATTGGGAAGCCGAACCTACGCCCACCGTTACCGTCGCGCGGACCGACTTCGCGCTTGATCTCAAGGGCAAAGCGGTCGTGCGTCACAATCACGCTGAGTATCCGGCGGCCAACGGCAAGCCCGCTTATACTCACGACGATCTCCTGGTCAAACCAGTGGCGACGAAGGGACTCTACCTTTGAT
>JALYKJ010000366.1 GCA_030774845.1 Verrucomicrobiota bacterium | reverse complement strand
AGTATTCGGCGGTCACGGTGCACGGCGGATGATCCGCGCCGGCGTGTTTCATCAAATGGTAGGCCGCTGTCCAATTACAATGACAGTCGAGCAACGTGCCGATGATCCCACCATTCAAGACGCCGGGAAACGCTTCGTACTTCGGCTGCGGTTTCCATTCAGCAACGACTTCGCCGTTTTTAGCAAAGCTGCGGATCCGCAAACCGTCAGGATTCGCTGGACCGCAGCCCCAACACGAATTTTCGGGAGCGTATTTTTCCTGAAGTGATTGCTCCGCCATTCAATCGTCCGTTTAAAGGCCAGTCCGGCTCGGACCTACGAACGGTCCGCTGGACCCGGATATTTTCGCAGCTTCGGCCCGGTGTAGAGCGAGCGCGGACGGATGAGACGGTTGTGATCGTGTTGCTCAACGACATGCGCGCACCAACCCGCCACGCGCGAAGCCGCGAACAATGGCGTGTTCAGCTCCGGCGCGAAACCGAGCATCCAGAAAACCGGCGCTGCATAAAGATCGACATTCGCGCACAGACTTTTTTCGCGGTCCATGACTTCTTCGAGCTTTTCGCAAATGAGCACCCAGTTCTCTTTTCCCGTGCGCTTGCCCAGATCGCGCGCGATCTCGCGCATAATCGGCACGCGCGAATCGCCCTTTTTGTAAACCCGGTGCCCGAATCCCATGATCTTTGCCTTGGCCGCGAGTTTTTTCTTCAACCAAGCTTCCGCCCGATCGGGTGTCTTAATCTCCTCGAGCATCTTCATCGATTCTTCGTTGGCTCCGCCGTGCAACGGGCCTTTGAGCGTGCCGCAAGCTGAAGTCACTGCCGCATAGATGCCCGCCAGCGTTGAAGCCGTCACACGCGCGGCAAATGTCGAAGCATTAAATTCATGATCGGCATACAGATTGAAAATCGTGTCCAGCATTCGCGTTTGCCACGCTTCCGGAACTTTCCCATTCAATCTGTAGAAGAAATCGGCCGCCTGCGTCAGTTCGGGCTTTTCCGGCAACGGTTTTTCGCCGTGGAAAATCCGCCAGCCATCCGTGATCAGCGTCGACACCCTCGAAATTAACCGAATCGATTTGCGAATGTTCGCATCGTGCGAGTTGTCACTTAAATCTTTGTCGAACGCGCTCAACATCGACACGCCAGTGCGGAGCATGTCCATCGGGTGTGTCGATTTCGGCAAGAGCCGCAGCATCTCTACAACTTCCTTTGGGAGATCGCGCTGTGCTGCAATCTGTTGTTTGAAGTCCTTTAGTTGTTTGCCGTTCGGCAGCTCGCCATTGAGGAGTAGATAAGCAACCTCCTCGAATGTCGCTTTATTCCCCATCTCGTGGATGTCGTAGCCGCGATACATCAGCCCAGCGTTCGGATCGACCCAGCAGATCGCTGTTTCGCCTGCGATCACTCCCGCCAAACCCGGGCTGTACTCTGGTTTTGCTTCAGTGCTCATCGTCTTTCGTCACGTTAACAACGATACGCCGTTCGACAAATGATCAGTCGCGAAAACCCAACCATTCTTCCGCCGCTGGATCGTAATCGAGCAAATCATAAAGCTCCTGCCGCGTTTGCATCTTATCGAGCCAATCTGATTGCGTGCCGGCTTTTTTCAACGCGCGCAAAAATCCTTCGCTCGCCTTCATCGCAACCCGGAACGCGCTCATCGGGAAAATCACCATCCGATAACCAAAATCGGAGAGCTCTTTAAAAGAAAGCAGCGGGCTTTTGCCGAACTCAGTCATGTTCGCGAGCAGCGGCGCTTTAATCTCCTTCGCAAAATCGCGAAACTCCTCCGCGCTTTGCAGCGCTTCCGGAAAAATCGCATCCGCGCCGGCCGCGAGATATTTCTCCGTACGCCTCACCGTGCTTTTGAAATCCTCCACCGCCCGCGCATCCGTCCGCGCGATGATCATGAAATTAGGATCCCGCCGCGCCGCCACTGCCGCTTTGATTTTTCCCACCATCTCTTCAACATCGACAATCGATTTGCCGGCGAGATGTCCGCAACGTTTTGGAAATTCCTGGTCTTCGATGTGGCAACCGGCCAAACCGGCTTTTTCCAATTCCTGAATTGTGCGGGCAACATTTTCCGCGCCACCAAAGCCCGTGTCGGCATCGACAATCGCCGGAATCCTGACCGCCTTGGCGATGTAGCCGGCCAATCGCACCACTTCCGTCAGCGTAAGTAAACCAATGTCGGGTACGCCCGCGGTCGCGTTCGCCATTCCCGCTCCGCTAATGTAAACCGCATCGAACCCAGCGCGCTCGACCTGCCGCGCCATGGCGGCGTTTGGCACACCCGGCATCATCACCGTTCCTTTCGCGATCAGTTGCCGAAACGTTGTCGTTAACCCCTCGGTTTTTTTCATGCTCAGTGAATTCGCACCAGCTTCATCAAATGATGCACGTCTTTCTGTTCGTCCAGACTCCAGACGTGCTCAATAATTTTCGCAGCGTGATCGCGGCTGAACGCCGGAACGACAAGCGACAAGAATTTCTTTTCTACTTCAAAGTCTTCGAGCGGATTCTTGGCGTGCCCGAGCGGATAATCGACGCGCCTGGTCAATCGCTTTCCATCAGCAAGATCGACATGCACGATGTTGGCCACCGCGCCGGGATACAGAGCGCTGAGTTTGGGATTCCGTTCTACTCTCACGTTATCCAAAAATTTCCAGATCTTCGGATCCATGAAACGCTCCGGTTGAAATTGCTTTTCGGTGACCTGGCCGTCGATCAGCGCGATCGCGGTGATGTAGGGCAAGCTATGATCGGCGGTTTCGCGCGTCTCCGGTCTCCATTTCTCCGGTTCGCTCCCGATAATGT
>JALYKJ010000365.1 GCA_030774845.1 Verrucomicrobiota bacterium | reverse complement strand
GGCGCGCCATTCTGCAGATAGTTGATCGCCTGCCAGAATTCGCTCTCGCTGATGTCATGCTTTTCGATAAGCGACATGGTGCTTTCAAGGAGGTCACGCATGATCGCCTTCAGACGGGCATTGCCGCTAGCTTCGCCAATGCCGCTGGCATGGTCAAGTAGGGTCTGAACTTCCTTTGATGCTACCAGGTTCGTTATTTGATACCTCCCATGGACGATAGGAAACGGCGAAGGATCGTCAAGGACCAAGGGCCTCGTCCGACGTGCGGCCTAACGAGAAGTAGACATCAAAGAGGTGCAATATTTTACGCCTTTTTGCAGCCTAATCTGGAACTTTACTGGGAGGGAGGGGAGAAACACCGCATTCGACTCCGATGATGTCAGGTTTTGGGTTTTCTTACAAGCAGGCGGCGAGACATCCACCTTCGTTGACAAGGCAAAACGCGGGTGATAATGTCGCGCACTTTCGCGATAATTTCGCTGAAAGCGTAGTAACCGAGGCTAATAGAAAGATTGCACTCGTTGTTAAATAGTCAGGTTTTGGTGCTGAATCGTCTCTGGCAGGCGGTGAACATCTGCACGGCGCGACGTGCGTTCTCGCTCGTCTATGCCGGACACGCCCACGTCGTTTCGTCGGACGACGCGAACAATTTCCTGACCCACGATTTTGAAAGCTGGCGCGATTTTTCAACCGACGCGCCCGACCACGAACTCGTTCAGACGATTTCGTGGAAGATCCGGGTGCCGCGCGTGATCGTGCTGCTCTTTTTCGATCGGCTGCCGAAAAAGGAAGTGAAATTTACCCGGCACAACGTTTTCGAGCGGGACAAGAACACCTGTCAGTACTGCGGCGGCGGTTTCGACCGCAATGATTTGAATCTCGATCACGTGGTGCCACGGGATCGCGGCGGGACTACAACTTGGGAAAACGTTGTTTGCTCCTGTATCCCATGTAACACGCGCAAAGGCAATCGCCTGCCGCAAGAAGCGCAGATGACGCTGATTCGCAAACCGAAGCGACCGAAGTGGCGGCCATTCCTGCACGTGACGTTCACCGCGCCGCAGCACGAGAGCTGGCGACACTTTGTCGATCTTGCCTACTGGAATGTCGAGCTGAGCGATTGATTCGGAACCGCGGATTACCCGCCACGGCGGGCAGGCAGCGGATTTAACGGATCAGAAGAGAGAGAACCGCTGATTACGCTGATTTGACGGATAAGAGGAATTTGGAAGCCATGAATCCAGGAAATTTCCTCTGCTGAATTCGCGTTTTCCTGCTTTCCTGATCAGAATCGTGCTTTGTTTTTCTGATCCGCGATATCCGCGTAATCCGTGGTTAATGCTTTAACGCATTTAAGATCGGTTGCGGATAAACACCGAACCAGATCGTGGCGATGATCAATAAAACGATCACTGCCCGCGAGAGAACACTCACCGTGATTGCATTGTTGCGCGCGCTCGGCTGCCAATACATCGCGCGAACGACTTTCAAGTAATAGTAGAACCCGCACGCCACCGTAATGATTCCAACCGCCACCAGCGCGGTTTGTTTTTGCGCGACCGCGCTTACGAAGATGAAGAACTTGCCGAAAAAGCCGGCGGTGAATGGAAGACCGGCAAGCGACGCCATCGCTACGAGCATGGCGAACGCGAGGAATGGCGCGCGTTTCGCCAAACCATCGAAACTGGAAATTTCTTCGCCCGTTTGTTGCGCAACAATGATCAAGATCGCGAAGCTCAAGAGCGTCATCAGCAGATAAGCGACGAGATAAAAAGTTACGGCGCGCCCATCGAAGCAGGCGACGCCGATCAGCAAATAACCCGCGTGGGCGATGCTGGAGTAACCGAGCAGACGTTTGAGATTGTTTTGCGGCAGAGCGGCCAGATTTCCATACACGACCGTGAGTAGCGCGATCAACACGATGAGACGTTGCATGTTCGGTAGCATTAGAAACGGTTGGAGCACACGCAGAAGGACGACGAACCCAGCAGCCTTCGATCCGACGGAAAGGAACGCGGTCACCGGTGTCGGCGCGCCTTGATAAACGTCCGGCACCCAGATTTGAAACGGGACAGCCGCAATTTTGAATCCGAGGCCGACCAGCACCAACACCGCGCCGAACCTTGCCGCGTGATTGTCGATCTTGCCGCTGGAAAATGCCGCCGCGATTCGTTCGAGATTGGTTTCGCCCGTCACGCCGAAGATCCAGGTAATTCCGTAAACGAGAAACGCGGTCGAGAGCGCGCCGAGAATGAGATATTTCACGCCCGCTTCGAGCGCGATCGGATTTCTCCTCGGAAAACTGACGAGCACAAAAAATGAAATGGTGACGAGCTCGATCGAAACGAAAATAAAAATGAAATCGATTGCCGAAACCAAATACATCAAACCAGCGCAGGTCAGGAGCGGCAGCGAGAAAAATTCGCCGAGATTCGCGGAGGTGCTTTCGTCAGCTTTGCGCAAGGCCGGCGCGTAATCGACCATCATCACGAG
>JALYKJ010000364.1 GCA_030774845.1 Verrucomicrobiota bacterium | reverse complement strand
ATGTCTGGTTGTCGGTGATGCGAAGGAGCAATAACCCGGTATGGATGCAGCGGTTCATCCACCCGATGACTTATGTCTGGGGAAAGCTCAAATCCGGCGTGACACTTGAGCAAGCGCGAACAGAAATGAAAGGGATCGCGGCGCGTTTGGAGAAAACTTATCCCGAGACGAACGAAAACGAGACGGCCAAGGTCACGCCGTTGCTCGAGAATCTCGTCGGCAAATATCGAACTAATCTCGGACTACTTCTCGGCGCGGTAGGCCTGGTGTTGCTGATCGCGTGCGCGAATCTGGCCAATTTGTTTGCGGCGCGAGGCGCTGCGCGCACGAGAGAATTCGCCATTCACGCGGCGGTTGGCGCGACCCGCGCGCAAATTGTTCTTAAGCTTTTGCTCGAGAGTTTCCTGATCGCGATTCTTGGCGGCGCGCTCGGATTTTTCATTGCCGTCTGGTTGCGCGATGCCTTGATCGCGCTCGGCCCGGAAGGCGTTTCTCGGTTCCAACAAATTTCCTTCGATCTGCCGGTCCTCGGATTCACGTTTTTAATCGCATCGCTTACGACCGTGCTCTTCGGTTTGTGGCCGGCGTGGCAGGCTTCGCACACCGACGTTCAGCTCGCATTGAAAACCGGTTCCGCTGGAAGCGGCGATCCGCCATCGGCCAAACGCGCGCGGGATTGGCTGGTGATCAGCGAAATTGCGCTCACACTGACTTTATTGGTCGCGGCCGGATTGGTTCTGAAAAGTTTTTCGCGCCTGCAATCGCTCTCACTAGGCTACGAACCGCGTGCGCTCTTCACTGCGCGCTTCGAATTGCCGTGGCAAAAGTACAACGACCGCGACAAGATCAACACTTTTGCTAAGGCGTTGCTCGACAAGGTCCGAGGTCTGCCCGGCGTGCAAAACGCGGCCGTGAGTTCGAACGGTCCGCTGATGGGTGGATGGCAAACGGGTTTCTGGCGTGAAGAAAACCCGCGTCCGCAGCCTTCCGATATGTTGAACAGCGATCTCGAAGTCGTCGGCGGCGATTATTTTTCAACACTGAAGGTGCCGCTTTTGCGGGGTCGCACGTTTAATGAGCGCGACACCAAAGATTCGCCGCGTGTGATCATCATCGATCAGGCCATGGCCGAACAATATTTTCCCGGCGAAAATCCAATCGGCAAACGTCTCGGCGTTGATCCCGGCAATGACAACGAAAACTTCGTGATGTCAGAAATTGTCGGTGTCGTCGCGCGCATGCGATTTCACGCTATCGATGAAATGGCGCCGTTGCCGGTGATTTACTGTTCGTTAGGCCAGGCCCAGCGAACCAGTCTCACCCTCTTCGTAAGATCGACAATGGCGTCTGCGGCGCTCGAGCGTGCGGTTCGTGATGCTGTCACTTCGATCGATTCCTCGATGCCGGTTTTCGATGCCCGGCCGATGAGCGATCGCGTCCGGGAGACCTGGGGCGCGCAACGTTTGTTAAGTTTTCTGTTTTCTGTTTTTGCCGGGCTCGCGCTGGTGCTGGCGACTATCGGTCTTTATGGACTGCTCGCCTATACCACGCTCAAACGCGTCCCTGAAATCGGTATTCGACTCGCGCTTGGCGCGCGCCCGGCCCAAATTCGCGCGCTTATTCTTTGGCACGGTTTGCAATTGCTGTTGATCGGTTCGGTGATTGGTCTGGTTGCGGCCCTCGCCCTTTCACGCGCTCTGCAAAGCGTCCTTTTCGAAGTCAAAGGGGTCGATCCAAGAATTTATATCGGCGTCGGCGCGCTTCTTTGCGCCGCAACTTTCCTCGCTTCTTGGATTCCCGCGCGCCGAGCTTCTCGTGTGGATCCGATCATCGCATTACGAACCGAATAATCCCATGCAAAATCTGCGATACGCTCTTCGTGTTCTTGCCAAGCAGCCGCTTTTTACCGCCATTGTTGTTTTGACGTTTGCGCTTGGAATCGGCGCCAATACCGCGGTCTTTAGCGTTCTGAACGCGGTCTTGTTGCGGCCGCTTCCATTCCACCAACCGCAGAATCTCATCGCGCTCGGCGAATACGATCTACGCGAGAAAGCAGATCCGGGAACGGAGATCGAATCAATCTCATATCTTGATTACGTCGACTTCCGCGATCAAAGCCAGGTTTTCGACCGCGTCGCGGTTTACACGAATCAGAGCGTCAGCACTCTCACCGACGGGAATGAAGCTACGCATGTTCAAGGCGAGTCAGTCTCAGCCGATTTGTTTCAGCTGCTTGGAGTTCAACCGATGCTCGGGCGCACGTTTTTGCCTAAGGAAGACGAACCGGGAAATCACGTTGTTATTTTGAGCCACCAATTGTGGGAGCGACGATTCGGAGGTGATCGCGGCATCATCGGCAGAACGGTGACGCTTGATGGCAAGCAGTTCCAAGTGGTCGGGGTTATGCCGCCGCGGTTTACTTTCCCCATTAGCGCGATTTCTCCTGAGCTGTGGATCCCGATGTCGATCTTACGTCAAACGCAGCAAGATGGCTCGCAACCGATGACGGAGCAGCGCGACAACGATTTTTTCCAATGTATCGCGCGATTGAAATCAAACGCCTCAATTCAACAGGCGCAGGCCAACATCGACACGATTACGGCGAATTGGCGACGGCAATACCCGGACACGAAGCTGCATGTCGGCGCGAAGGTCATTGCGGAAATGAGCGCGATGATTGGCAGCTCGCGTTCAGCCTTGCTGATGTTGTGCGCGATGGCGGGCTGCGTTCTGCTCGTTGCCTGCGTCAACGTTGCGAACCTCTTGCTGGCGCGTTCGCTTTCGCGTAATCGTGAAATCAGTATTCGTGCAGCGCTCGGCGCCGGCCGCTGGCACATTATTAGGCAACTGCTCATCGAAAGTATTTTGCTCGGCGCGTTTGGCGGTATCGCCGGATTGTTTATCGCCATCTGGGGGATCGACTCGCTGAAAGCTTTTCTGCCGAGAATTCCGCGCATTGAGGAAATTTCACCCGATCCTCGCGTTCTTGCCTTCACCGCGTTGGTTAGCCTTGGAGTTGGGATTTTTGCCGGTTTGCTCCCGGCGTGGCGGGCATCGCATCCGAATCTCGCTGGATCTTTGAACGAGAATTCGCGCGGTTCGACCGAAGGCGCCTCAGGCGGGCGCACGC
>JALYKJ010000363.1 GCA_030774845.1 Verrucomicrobiota bacterium | reverse complement strand
TGCCACCGGTGACGTGATCGACGTTGGATACCTCGACACCACGCTTTGGGAATTTGGCGGTCAGTACATCTCCGGAGACCATCCGAGCGGCCGTGTCATCCGGTTCCCGAATGAAAAAGAGCTCGATGAAATCGTTTGGAATTATTCCTGGCCGCTTTTCCCCTACATCTGGAATGAAATTAAATTTCAAGTCGCGTATCAGAGCGATTTGAAATTCGTCGCCGAGACGATGCAGCGGATCGTCGCCGAAGAAATCGGAAAGGAAATGACGGAACGGGTTTCGGTTTACCGCGATTTGTTGGCCCGCACGCCGGTAGACGAGCTCGAAGTGCGCGAACATCCGCGCGTAATCTTTCGGGTCGACGAAGTGACGTGGATCGACGCGATCGTGCGCTACTTGGTGGCGCCGCGTGAGGCGGGACCCGTAAAAAGCCGTTTGATTCCAAAACTACTCGCCGCTCTCAACGCCGCGCCGGAGAAGGTCATGTTCCCGAAAGGCGACGCCCGCTAAGATCGACATCTTCTTTATCCCGCGAGTTTTGTTCGACCGGAGAGCGCTTGCTGCAGCGTCAATTCGTCGGCCGATTCCAAACCTGTGCCCGCAGGCAAACCCCGCGCGATGCGAGTGAGCGCGATTGGTTTGTCTTTCAAAAGATCGACCAGGTAATTCGTGGTCGCCTCGCCTTCGACATCGACGGCAAGCGCGAAAATAATTTCGCTGAATTTTTCTTTGTCAATCCGCGCGAGCAGCTCTTTAATCCGCAAATCCTCGGGAGCGATGTGATCGAGCGGCGAGATCCGGCCGCCTAACGAATGATAGCGCCCGCGAAACGCACCGGTTTTTTCAAGCGGCAAAATATCGGTCGGTTGTTCGACAACGCAGAGCAACTCGATCGAGCGCGACGAATCCGAACAGATATCGCAGAGTTCATTCGTTGTGAAGTAGCCGCAAAGTTTGCACGGATGAATTCCGCGGCGCGTTTCGGAAATGGCCCGCGCGATCTGTTCGGGCTGATCGCCGCGCGCTTGCACCATCCAGAGCGCGATCCGTTCGGCCGAACGCGGGCCGACTCCAGGCATTTGTCGAAGTTGCGCGATTAAATCCCGCAGCGCGGGCGGATATTCTGTCTTTCTCACGCGCCCTGCTTACGCCTGCCTCATCGGCATTTCGGCCAGATTCAGCGCGAGCGGTTCAAGGCGACGGAGATACAATTGCAACGGCGCGTCTTCTTCCTCGTTAGGTCCACGCGCTTTTTGAAATTCGGAATACGCTTCAGCCCACCGTTTCTCGCGATAAAACACGACGCCGTTCCAAAAACAATCGCGCCGCGCCAATTGTTCGGGTTTCGCTTCCGCCGCGGGCCAGAGCGGTTCGTAAATTTCGTGGCGCTCTCGCGAATTCACGCCGCTAAGAAAATCGATCGGACGAGCGACAATGTATCTGCTGGCCAGTTCAAACGTTCGTGGTCCGATCAAAACCCGCGAACCATAAAAACGGTTCGCAACGCAAAACCGTCGCGCCAATTCCACCGGTTCGCCGCTGGTGATCAATCCCGGCCGCTCCCCATTCCGCAGTGGCGCGACCACCATTATCCCCGAGCTGACACCGAGATGCACATCGCATTTGGCTTCGCCATCGGCGACGCGCCCTTGACGAAATTGTTCGACCATCTCCAGCGCCACGCGCACCGCTTTGTCGCCATGATGCGCATCGTTTTCCGGAAAACCAAAGAGCGCCACTACTCCCTCGGCATCCGCGGTTTGAATGTAAGCACCTGCTTGCAGGAAAATGTCAGTCGCCCGGCGAATAAACTCTTCCGTCATTTTACCGAACACCGGCGGCTCACAATCTTCCGCGAGATCGTATTTGTTGGCGACGTCGCAAACCACGACCGTCGTTTCATAAGTCTTCGCTTCCGGATCAAACGGAATGTCGCCCGCGATCACGCGCTGCATTTGTTCTTTCGACAACCGATCACTGAAGAAAGCGCGCGCGGTCACCGCGCGACCGCGTTGCGTGATGGCGGTGTAGCGATCGGCCACAATAAAGGCGAGCGTGACCGCGAACATCGACGGGAACGGCTGAAAAAAAACGCGGTAGAGCGAGCAAATCCAGGAAACGGCCGCGAGCTCGATCAACAATCCAAGCGCCAGCAAACCGATCCGGTCGCGTCGCAAACTCGTGACCGTTAACGCCGCAACACCGAACGATAAGATCGACATGAACACGTATTGCCACTGCTTCGGCACGACGTGAGTGGCTGCGGCGTAGGGAGAAATAGAATCCGCGGCCCGCGATTCGAACTGCTGCACTTGCGGACTGAGATGCATCGCGCTGACGCCGACCACGACGAAGATGCCAATAATCAAAGTGGCTAGAAGCGGACGTTTCATGAAAAGAAATCAGGATTTCGCGCCCGCTGCGGCTGGAGTCTCCTTCGCCGGGCCTCCGGCGACCGGGTAATACGACTGCACCACGAGCT
>JALYKJ010000362.1 GCA_030774845.1 Verrucomicrobiota bacterium | reverse complement strand
CAGCCGCGCCGGTTCAATCTGGTTTACAAAGACAAAGACAACACCGAGAAGACACCGCTTTGCATTCATCGCGCACCGCTCGGCACGCATGAGCGTTTCATCGGATTCTTAATCGAGCATTATGCTGGCAATTTCCCGCTCTGGCTGTCGCCCGAACAGGTGCGCATCCTGACCATCGGCGAGGATGCGAAGCTGCTCGATTATTCGATGTCGATCTTAAATGAGCTGCGTGCGCATCAAGTTCGTGCCGAGATCGACAAAGGTACCGATCAGATCAATGGCAAGATCCAGCGCGCCGAGCAAATGAAGGTCCACACCATGTTCGTGATCGGAAAACGGGACATGGAAGCCGACGCGGTCAGCGTCCGCGTGCACGGCAAAGGAAATCTCGGCGCCAAACCGCGCGCGGAAGCCTTCGCCGACATTCTATTGTCGATCAAAGAGCGGCGCGCTTGATTTGCGCTGAGCGAAGCGACGTTGAATTGCTTAGAACTCTTAAATGGATCTCCCCAGTGCGCTGAAAAAGTATTTTGGCCACTCCGAATTTCGACGGCTGCAGCAAGAGATCGTCACGATCAACGACTTGTTTTGTGGGTGGCGCTTCTGAGCTTTGTATCGCTCGTCGCGTTCCTCGCCTTGTTGTCGATCAGTTTTGATTTCGGCTGCCCGTATCCGTCACAAGAGCATCCCTATTTCACCTCCGGGCGTTTGTTGAACGGAGCCGGAGTTCCTTTTTTCTATTGTTCGTTTACGCGATCGATCAGCTCAGCAGCTGGACGAAACGGGAATGGGTGCGATGGACACTGCTCGGCGCAATCGTGCTCTTCCTAACTGTTTCGCAATTGCAGGTCAACGCGCCGGCGTTTTCCAGCCGGTACAATCTCTTTCACCGCAAGTCGCTTTAGTTGCGCTGCGGTCGCTTATTCGCGTCTCCGTTTTCGGGTCGGCAAATTTTTGCGCTTGGTCCTGGCCACTCTTCGCAATTCTTTTCGACTCATCGATTTATACATGCTTCTCGATGCGCCTCGCAATGATGACTTCGACCGCTTACCGCGCTTGGCCGCGAGCGCCGCGCCAGCCGCCATTTGCTGCTTCTTTGATTTCGCAGGCATAACAAAAATGTTTCGTAGCCCAACGGCGAAACGGATTTGTTAAATGGCTGCCGCTTTTCGCCAGAAGAAATAAACCGGCACGCCGGTCAGCACGATCAGGATTCCGATTCCGGATGTTGTCGGCGCGAGAAAGGCAAGATCGACAATCAGCAAAGCGGCCAGCAACATCGACACAATCGGCACGATTGGATAGCCCCACGTCCGATATGGTCTGTCGGCCGCGGGGGCTTTCCGTCGCAGAACAATCAGCGCGAGAACCATCAATAGATAAAAAATCAGATCGGCTGAGACAATGTATTCCAGTAACTGCGTGTAAACGTTTCCGAAGACGATTTCATGCGTTGCCCAGTTCGTCGTCACGGTTCGCGGCAAAGTCAGAAACGCCGTCCAGATTCCCTGCGCGATCAATGCCGCCGCCGGGACATGAAATTGATTTGTGGTTGCAACTTTTTTGAAGAACAAACGATCCCGCGCCATCGCAAAATAGACCCGGGCTCCCGCGAGAATCAGTCCGTTGTCGCAACCGAACGTCGAAATCATGATCGCCGCTGCCATGCACATCGCGCCCGGATTTCCGAATGCGGACTTCATCGCCGCGACGGCGACGCGGTCCTGCGGCGCATGCTGGATTTCGGGAAACGACAACAGCGCGAGATAAGAAACGTTCGCCAGCACATACAGAATGACGACGATGCCTGAGCCAATCAAAAGCGCGCGGACAAGATTGCGCCCCGGATCGCGCACTTCGCTGCCCAGAAATGTTACGTTCGTCCAGGCCGTTTGGGCGAAGAGCGGACCGACCATCGACTTTCCCAAAAGCAAAATGATCGCTAGTCCGCCTGCGAATTTGAAACCAGGTTGCGCAATCTGCGGACTCCAAGCGTTCGCCCACGAATCCCACCACGCCGACGTTCGCGCGGCGCTAGTCGCACTCCAACCGAGGAAAATTCCAACGACAACGACGCCGACGAGCGCCGTCGTCTTTGCAAATGTAAACGTGTTTTGCACGAGCGTGCCCAGCTTGAGTCCGCGCGTATTTGTCCAGGTCAACAGCGCGACCAGCGCGATCGCGACCAGCTGTTGAGTGGAAAGGCTGACCGCATATCCGCCGCCCAATGACAGCGGTTGTTTTGTAAAAATATAATTGTCCGGCGAAATTCCGCTGACAAAAACACCGAGAAATTTTGCGAACGCGATCGCGACCGCGGCAATCGTTCCAGTTTGAACGACCAGAAACAGCGTCCAGCCGTACAAAAATCCCATGGCCGGGCCGTAGGCCTCGCGAAAGAAAACGTAAACGCCGCCCACGCGCGGCATCATCGTCGCAAGTTCGGAACAGCAGAGCGCGCCTGTGATCGTGAGCAAACCGGCAATCGCCCACGCCAGCAATAGCCAGCCGGGCGCGCCGCTC
Organism: Verrucomicrobiota bacterium; assembly: GCA_030774845.1. Taxonomy (GTDB): domain Bacteria; phylum Verrucomicrobiota; class Verrucomicrobiia; order Chthoniobacterales; family UBA10450; genus AV40. Next base: position 935 of record JALYKJ010000362.1, on the reverse strand, counting down.
AATCGCGCCGATTCCGCCGAAGTGATGAAAATACCCGAGCCGATCATCGACCCGATTACGATCATGGTTGCGTCGACCGGCCCAAGCGCGCGAATCAAACCGCTCCGTTGCTGGTCGCCGCTCATCTTGTCATGTCGAGCGAAGTCGAGACATCTCTCATTGTTTCTCTTTTGAAACTTGCGGAGCTCTGATCGTCACGCCTTCTTTCTCGAGCCGAGATTTCAAAACACGCGCGAAATCTACCGCGCCCGGCGTATCGCCATGAACACAAACTGTCTCCGCGCGTACATCAACATCTGCGCCGTCGACCGATCGAACTTTGCCTTCGCGCAACATTCGAACCACGCGCGCCGCGGCTTCGCCGGGATCGTGCAACAAAGCGTCCGGTCGCGTCCGCGGAACAAGTGAGCCGTCGCTCAAATAATTTCGATCGGCGAAGACTTCGTGCGCGATTTGCAGTCCGTTCGCTGTTCCGGCTCGCGCGAGGGCGCTGCTTTGCGGCGCAAAAAGAATTAATTTTGGATCGATCTTTGCAATAGCGCCGCCAATTGCATTCGCGAGTTCCTGGTCGCGTGCCGCCATGTTGTAAAGCGCGCCGTGCGGTTTCACGTGACTTGGACGCACGCCGGCCGCCTCGGCGATCGCTTGAAAAATGCCCAGCTGATACACGACTGCGTCGAAAACTTCGCCTGACTTCACCGCGAATTCCCTCCGCCCAAAGTTTTCCCGATCGAACAAACTCGGATGCGCGCCGACGGCGACCTTGCGATCGCGCGCGCCTTCAATCGATCGGTGCATCGTGTCGGCGTCGCCCGCATGAAAGCCGCAGGCGATGTTTGCCGATGTGACAAGCGCGAGCAGTTCGTCGTCGTGGCCAGCGCCTTCGCCGAGGTCCGCGTTAAGATCGACAACCAACGTCATTTGAAATGCGATTC
>JALYKJ010000361.1 GCA_030774845.1 Verrucomicrobiota bacterium | reverse complement strand
GGATGTACCAACCAGAATTCATCGCGCGAATGCCGGCCTCGCGGACTTCGTCGTTCACGAAAACGCGGGAAAGTGGGATCTTTTTCATTTTGTTCGATCGCGACTTACCCGGAGATGTCGATCCATTTTCCAGTGCGCGCCGATTCGACTGCGGCTTCCACCAGTCGCACGGCTTCCATTCCATCCGCCCCGTCAACCAGCGGCCGGCTTCGCGTTTCAATCGCATCGAGAAAGGCCGCCAATTCCGCGCGCAGTGGTTCTTCGGGAGGAAACTCGAGTTGATGCATCGCGCCTTCCACTGCTTTTATTTCGGCGCCGTCCCTAACGTGCCGGTTCTCGAATGTTTTAATTTTGTATTGAGCAACGTTGTAATCGCACACCGCGGAAGAATCTTTACCCACGATCGTCAGCTGGCGCATTTTCCCGGGTAAATGGTAACCGGCCTCGATCGTCGCCAGAATCGGAGCGCCCCTCCCGCGATCATATTCCAGGACAATGAGCGATTCGTCGTCCATCTCTCCATCGCGTTCCAGAAAATTTCGCATCACCGCATGCACGCGCCGCGGTGATTTTCCGAGAAGAAACTTGAACAAATCGATAAAATGGATGCTGTCGGCGAAAGTCACGCCCGTATCCGGCCGCGGACGTTTGAAGCCGCTGAAATTCGCACGCAACATTTTGATCTCGCCGAAGCGCTCCTGCGCAATCGCGTCGCGCATCCAGACCGAGGCCGGGTCAAACCGAAAAATGTGTCCGACCTGCAAGATCAATCCCTTGTGTTTCGCCAGCTCATTCAATTCCTTTGCCTGTGCCGACTTTAAACTGATCGGTTTTTCGACAAACACGTCCTTGCCGCCTTCGAGCAAGGCGCGGCAGATTTCAGAATGAGTCTGCGCCGGAGTAACAACGACCGCCGCATCGATGACCGGAAAAAGAGAATGGGCATCCGCGCTCCGGTGACTCTGCGAAACGCCGGAAGAATTCAATCGTTCCGGATCGCGGTCAGCCACGAAAAGTTCGAGCGGCATCGATTGTAAAACCCGCAGATGGTTCGCACCCCAACGCCCGAGCCCAATGAGAAGAATTCGCTTCGCTTGTTGCATCTGTTATCGCTGATCAGCAAAGTCCGTCATTTAGCGCGCAGCATTAGTTGGCAGCAATGAGATTCTCACGCAAGCTTCAGAAGTTACTTTCGCCCGATCTATTCGTCAGCGCGTTCGAACACCTCAGTCGTCGGACGCACCCCGTCAACAAGCGTCGCATTCTCGACACACTCGATCGTGCACAATTCGAAAAACTTCGCGACCAATATCCGTATCGGCCGGGCTCGCCGCGGATCAATCGTTTCGAGGACGTCATCTATTGGATCGAAATCAACATCGAGCGCGCCCAAGATCTCTGGCTCGATCGCTCCCCGCCAATGCGCATTGTCGATCTTGGCTGCGGCGCCGGCTACTTCCTTTACGTCTGCAAATTTTTCGGCCACCAGGTCCTCGGTTTCGACACCGATAACGAGCCGCTCTTCCGCGCAACCACTGCACTCCTCGATGTTCCGCGCGTCATCGGCCGGATCGAACGACAAACTCCCCTGCCCGATCTCGGCGGGAAATTCGATCTCGTGACCGCGCACCGGATTTGTTTTCACCGGATTGGCCGGGTGCGCGACGGTGTTGAATGGTCGCCCGCCGATTGGGAATTCTTCATCAACGACATTCGGCCGCGCTTCTTGAACGACAACGGCCGTTTGCTCCTCGATTTTAATCCGCGGCCGGACGGTTCCTCGTTTTTCACCCCCGAGTTGCGCGCATTCTTTTTGGTGCAAAGAGCGCGTATTTTTCGCTCGAAAGCGTTGTTGGGAGTGGATGGCACTCAGCGGCCAAAATTTAAGCAAACAATGTAGCCACGCGCCTGTGGCGCGTCGAACGGCCTGTAGGGCCCGTGGCTATAACGTTTTCCAGTCCGAGCAATCCCAGCCGAGCATTTGCTCAAGCTTCGTAATCTCGGCAGAGAAAACTCCTGAAAGATATTTTCGTTCGCCCGGCGTCATCGCCCGCTCGTAGGGAACGACGTTTCGATCTTTGTCACGAACGCCGCGCGGCGGCTTCACGCCAA
>JALYKJ010000360.1 GCA_030774845.1 Verrucomicrobiota bacterium | reverse complement strand
TCGCCAGCACGCGAGGCGCGTGCGCTCCCCAGAAATCTGCGCGCGGATGACAGCGGGCAATGATTAGCTAAATTAACAATGTTATGAACGAGCCAGTTTATATTCTCGGAGGCGGGCGCACCGATTTTAAGCGCAACCTGAAGAAGGAAGGCAAAACCATCCGGCATTTGATCATCGAAGCCGGCAAGAAGGCGCTCGACGACGCCAAGGTCGACCCTGGAGAAATTCAAGCGGGCGCGGTCGGCAATTTTAACGCCGGCCAGTTCACTAAGCAATTGCAGCTCGGCGCATTCATTCCGGAGATCGATCCGAAATTGCGCGGCATTCCGACGATGCACACCGAAGCAGCCTGCGCTTCGGGCGCGCTTTCCGTTTTGCTCGGTGCGCAATGGATCATGGGCGGACTTTACGATGCTGTGCTCGTCGTTGGCGCGGAGCAGCAGAAGACGATGTCGTCTCTCGACGGATCCGATGTGCTTGGCGCGGCTGCCGATTATCACAATGAAAAACCGGAGTACGGCGACTTCATGTTCCCGAAACTGTTCGGGCGCATCGCCCAGATTTACATCGACAAGTACGGCGCGAGCGAAGCGGATCTGGCCACAGTTGCCTGGAAAAACTATGCCCATGCGAAATTGAATCCGCTCGCGCAAATGCGCGACGCCGATCTCACGCTCGATTGCGCGTCCCAAGTCTCCGACAAGAATCCGAGCGTCGCGCCGCCGCTAAAAGTTTCGGATTGCTCGCAGATCACGGATGGCGCGGCTTCGGTCGTGCTCGTATCTGGAAAATATTTGGAGAAGATGGGCCGGGACAAAAAGAAAACGCCGCGATTGTTGGGCTTCGGTCACACCACCGATTATTTGCCGCTCGATAAGAAGGATGCGCCGACGTTTTCGATCGCGCGCAAGGCCGCCGACCAAGCTTTTGGCATGGCCAACTTGAAGCCGCGCGACGTGCACGGCGCGGATGTGCACGATTGTTTCTCGATTACCGAGATCGTGGTTTACGAAATTCTCGGTTTGGCCGAGCCCGGCAAGGGTGCAGAACTGGCTAAGAGCGGTGCGACTGCGCTGCCGCAAGTGCGGAATGAAAAGATGCGCGGCCCGTTTCCGTTTGAACTTCCGGTCAACGCTGGTGGCGGATTAATTGGCGACGGTCACCCGGTGGGTGCGACCGGCGTCCGCCAAGTATTCGAAGCGTACCAGCATCTCACCGAGCAAGCTGGCGCGCGACAGATTCCGGACGCGAAGCGCTATCTCACCTTCAACATGGGCGGCAGCCTGACGACATCCGTCGCGATGGTGTGGGGCCGCGATTAAGATCGATCCGCCACAGGATGGATTCGCCGCGGCGAACAATCGCGCCGCCAGTAACCGCCGATATTAGACCACAGCTTCGCGAAGCTGGGCAATTCGGTTTCGCACGGCCTCGCAGCGTTTGCGTTCCCGAATAGCATCTCCTTCGGGTAAACACTGAGCCTCGTAAGGCGGCCGCGCCGGTTGGAGGCATCCCAGCACAAAATCATTCGCCAAGACTGTGCTCGCGAGTTTTGCTGCCGTCCGAAGCTCCTCGGCTTCGGCGAGCAGCTGGTCGCGGATCGCGATGTAGGCGTTGATCTCGGCAACTGAATAAGCTGACCCGAATGTCGGACTGAGGGTTGTTGCAAGGCGCCGCGATTCCGGTTTCGCTGCCGGTGCGGTGGAGCTGATGGCGAGAGGCATAAATCAGGAAGGAGCATTTCCCGTGCTGACCTCTCAGGCGCGATTTCGCCCGACCGTTGCTAGAGGATTACGTAGATCAAGACCACGCCGAGAACGAAGGACGCCGCTCCGCACGCTACTTGGATCTTTCGATCTCGGGCGAGCCACCAATCAATCATGCGTCGATGTCGATCCAACCCGAGCAGCGGCATCGCAATGGCGACAATCAAGATAACCGCGCCGAGGATGCGCAATAAGGCTGGTGCCTTTGAATCTTCTGCCGCAGCCAAGAGGCCAAGTCCGAGAACTGCTCGGATTGCGGTGGCGACCCAAAGCCCGGTCTTATCGGCGAATAAGCGCGTCAGATCGTTTGCTCGAGCGGGTGAAACAATCACGAGCACGCCCATGGCGGAGATGAACGCGCACAGGATTAACGTCAACGCAGTCATGGCTGCTTTTTACCGCTTTGATTTTGTCATTCCCAACTTTTATTTTGGACCATGAAAGTTCCATTTACGCTCGGCGTCGTCGGCCATTTCAGTCTCGCCGTGCGCGATCCGAAGAAAAGTGCCCGCTGGTTTCAACACGTGCTCGGGTTGCGCAAAGAATTTGAATTTGAAAATGGGATCGCGGTCGGCAACGACAACGTCACCATCGCGCTGTTTAAAGGCAAACCGTCACCCGAAACGTTCGATCACATGTCGTTTCACTTGCCCAATATGTCGATCTTGCGCAAGGCGCTGGCGCATTTGAAAAAGCACAAGGTCGAAATCGAAGATCCGGGCGACGAGATTGGTCCGGAATCGCCTGGTTCGCCGCACATCGGACTCTGGTTTCGCGATCCCGATGGCTACCGGTGGGAACTTAGCGTGCAGGGAGGCCGCTGAGTAGACGGTCAAGCTCGCGATGGACAGCGAGCGAGTTGGCGGGAGCCAACGAGTCAACTTTCGGTTCAGGGCGGCAAATAGATCGGCTGGCGCGGCCCAAAAATTGCGCTTTGTTTTGCCGGAGTTAAATTGTGAACGGGATGCTTGGACTCATCGTGGGCTGCCTTAAATGGGCGGCGGTTGGTTTCGTCGTGGCCTTTGTTCTCATGAAACTCTACGAAGGCAGCCATATTCATGACGACGTGCCCCGCCCCGAATTCAAGGTCCGGCAATCACGGCGCGCCGCACTGGTGCTTTCGACCTTTGCCGGAATGCTTTCCGGCCTCGTTTGGTTGCTAGTGCAAACCTGGGACTGATGAAAGAAAGGCAGAAGGCGGATGGAAGAATTAAGAAATCGCTTTCGATCACTTTAGAATTGTGACGAAAATTGCGATGAGTTCGTCGCATTCCTGGCGAAGAGCTGAAAGCTTGGTTGGTTCGACAATTTTGCCATCAACGAGGAGCTCAAGCCAATACCCAGTTTCTTCCAACTCACGAAGTGAATCGCCACAC
>JALYKJ010000359.1 GCA_030774845.1 Verrucomicrobiota bacterium | reverse complement strand
GCGGCATTGTCGATCTTGCGAAGAATCGGCAAAAGCTCCGCGACATCGGCCGGCGACTTTCGCCGGCCGAGTGGCTCAAGAGCGACAGGGTCGCGCTCGATGCCGAACAAAGTGGTCTCTCGCTTTTTGCGCCGGGTCATGTTGGCAAACTGCGCAACGTTGTCGATGTTGGCGCGAACACCGGGCAATGGTCGGGCATGTTGCTCAATTGCGTCACGCCGGAAAAATTGATCATCATCGAGCCGCTGCCGGATGCCTTTGCCGTTTTGCAGAAAAAATTCGGGAACAATCGCCGCGTAGAATTGCACAACGTCGCGATCGGCGAACGCGAAAGTGTCGAGGCGCTTAAGATCACGCGCGATACGACCGGAGCGTCACTTCTTCAACCGCGCGAAGAAATGCGCGCGGTCATCGGCAGCAATTGGACGATCACGTCGGAGGTGGAAGTTAAAATGACAACGCTCGACCGGTTACTTGTCGATTTTGCGGAGGTCTCGCTTCTGAAAATCGACGTCCAAGGCTACGAGAAACCAGTACTGGCCGGAGCGAAACAGACGCTGGCGAGAACAAAATTCCTGCTCGTCGAGCTGAACTTCATGCCGCAATACGACGGTGGTTCCTGGTTTGGCGACGTTCACCAAATTCTCACGCGCGATTTTGGCTTCTTCCTCGCCAACGCTTCCCAGCCACAAGTCCTCAACGGCCGCGCCTCCATGTGCGACGGCCTTTATGTTAATCCCGGTCTTGTGGGCGAATGGGTAAAACCGGATTTTGTCTAGATGCAACCGAGTGAAGCTCTAAGTGCGAGTGCGCAAGTGGCCGTGACGCTGGCGGGTTTCGCCGGAGTCGTAGTCGCGTTTCGGAGTCGCTCGGTCCACGAATGGTCGAAGATCGACAAGTTTCGATTGCAGATTCTGCTGACTAATTCGGCGGTACCGTTTGTTTTGTCGATCCTCGCGATGGTTCTTTTATCGACAAGTCTTGATGTGGTGACCATCTGGAGGCTCTGCAGCCTCTTCACTTTCATAATGCTCGTGACGACGGGTAGCAGCTACGGCACTGCATTGCGCAGCTTCCCTCCTGGGGAATTCAAAGCTTCCGGCGGCCGGCGCGCGATTTTGTATGCCGGATCGCTGCTTGCAATCGGTGTCACGCTTCTTCAGCTCTATAACGTCATCACGCTGCAGACGTTCTGGCCATTTTTCGCTGCGATCGCAACCATCCTCGTCCTAGCGATGTTGCAATTTATCTTGCTGGTAACGGTTCACGACGACGCAAAGTCATAGCAATCGACGTCTCACATCTTTTTCGCTGAGTCCGTCGATGCGAATCACCTTATCGCGCGATTTTTGGCCGCGCAGCAAAACGATCATTCGAGCCGGAACCTTCAATCGCTTGGCAAGGAAACTGATCAGCGCTGCATTCGCTTTTCCTTCGACCGCCGGCGCGCGCAATTTGATCTTGATCGCGTCGCCATGTTCACCCACCACTTTGTCGATCTTTCCGTTCGGCACAATGTGAATGCCCAGCGTTGCCATTTCTCGAAACTGTAGCGGCGGTCTATGACCGTCGCATTGATCAAAAGACTCCATTTCGTCCGCGATTCGGGTAGAGTTTCCGCATGGTGACGGTGCACACCTACTGGAGCCCGGTGGAGGCAGGCTTGGCAAAGTCGCTGCTCGATGATTGCGAGATCTTTTGCGTTTTGGCTGATGAAGATACGAATCGTTACGCTGGCGCGCCGTTCGCAGTGCCGATTCGATTGCGGGTGCGCGAAGCTCAGGCCGATCAGGCGAGTCGAATTCTCAGCGGGGATTTAGAAGCCCAGCCACAACTCGACGGAGAAACGGATGCTGAGTCGTCGTCAGCCGACATGCTGGAGGTGAGCCGTGGAGATTCTGACAATAATCCGTGGGAACTGCTCGTAGTGGCGTTCCTCTTTCTCGTCCCCGGATTATGCGTGTTGCAGACGAAATATCCAGTTGTCGTTACGATCAGCTCACGAATCCAGCGTGAAATTGCTGCTGTCACGATTATTCATTTTCTCGGCTGGCTCGCAATCGGGTTCGCTGCCTTTTTAATCGCGACCTATTTTCGCGTCTGGCGCTCTTCGCCGAAATTACAAAACTGAACTGACAGAGTACGAAATAAGCTAGACCGGCCGGCAGATTTCCGGGAAGAAATCTCGTCCATGAAACTTCGGCATCTCTATCTCGGGTTCTGTTTGCTCTTGCTTTATTGCGACAGCTCCGGCTCGATCGAATCGCCGATTAGTAGTCAGCGCAGACCGACCGCCGCGCGCACGCGCTGCATGACTTGATCGGCGACTTCGTTGGCGCGCTTGGCGCCGCGGGTGAGGACGTTGTCGATGTACGATTTGTCGTGCAGAATCTCGTGCCGACGCTTGCGCATCGGCGAAAAATATTCCCAGAGTTTTTCGAAGAGTTCTTTTTTGAAATCGCCGTAGCCGGTCCCGCCTTTTTTGAATCGCTCGCGCATGCCCGCGATTTCATCTTTTGAGGCGAAGAGCGAGTAGAGCTGGAGGATTGTCGACTTTGATGGATCCTTCGGCGTTTCCACCGGCGTGGAATCGGTCACGATGCCCATCACGCGTTTTCGCGTTTCTTTTTCGTCGCCAAAGATGTCGATGTTATTGCCGTAACTCTTGCTCATCTTCTGGCCGTCGAGTCCCGGAACGACTTCGGTCTGTGGGTTTATCTTCGGCTCAGGGAGTTTGAAAACCTGCCCAAAGGTTTCATTGATCTTTACGGCCAGATCGCGCGTGATCTCGATGTGCTGTTTCTGGTCCTTACCGACTGGGACGGCGTCGCTGTCGTAAATCAAAATGTCGGCCGCCATTAGCACGGGATAACTGAAGAGGCCCACTGTCGGCGCCAGACCGCGTGCGAGTTTGTCTTTGTAAGAGTGCGCGCGTTCCAAAAGTCCCATCGGCGCGATGGTTGATAAAATCCACGCCAGCTCGGTCACCTGCGGCACATCCGATTGTCGGAAAAGCGCGGCGCGCTCTGGATCGAGACCGCACGCCAGGAAATCGAGCGCGACTTGCCGCGAATTTTCGCGCAACGCTTCCGGATCGCGCACGCTGGTGAGCGCATGATAATTGGCGATGAAATAAAATGTCTCGCCTTCCTTCTGCAGCTCAATTGCCGGCCGCATCATTCCGAAATAGTTGCCGATGTGCAGGACGCCGCTGGGTTGAATGCCGGACAAGATGCGCATGTGATGCCTCAAGGTTGAACGTTCATATCCAACGTTCAACGTTGAAGTTCAAAATCGCTCTGGCCAACTTATTGCTTAGGAATTAGATAACCCGTCGAATGGCCGAGAAAAAATCCAAACCCGTCTCCGTCGTCACCGGCGGGGCGGGTTTTTTGGGATCGCATCTGGTCGATCGGTTGCTGGTGGAAGGGCATCGCGTCATTGCGATCGATAATCTGATCACGGGCAACTCCGCGAACATTGGGCATCTCGCCGGGAACGAGAATTTCCATTTCATCAAACACAACGTTTCCAATTTCATTTTTTTGCCGGACGAAAAACTCGATTACGCGTTTCATTTCGCGTCGCCGGCCAGTCCGATCGATTATCTCGAGCTGCCGATTCCAACATTGAAAGTCGGCGCGCTCGGCACCCACAACACGCTCGGCCTGGCCAAGGACAAAAAGGCGTCGTTCATTCTAGCATCGACATCGGAATGTTACGGCGATCCGTTGGTGCACCCGCAAAAAGAAGATTACTGGGGCAACGTCAATCCGATCGGGCCGCGCGGCGTTTACGACGAAGCAAAGCGTTTCGCCGAAGCAATGACGATGGCCTATCACCGCTATCACAAAGTCGACACAAAGATTGTGCGGATCTTCAACACTTACGGCCCACGGATGCGATTACGAGACGGCCGCGTGGTGCCGGCGTTCATCGGACAGGCGCTTGCCGGCAAATCGCTGACCGTTTTCGGCGACGGCTCACAAACGCGCTCGTTCTGTTACGTTTCGGATTTGATCGACGGAATTTTCAGACTCGCGATGAGCGATTTTCACGAGCCGGTCAACATTGGCAATCCGCGCGAGATGACGATTAAAAAATTCGCCGAGGAAATTATTCGGTTCACTGGCGCAAGATCGACCATCAAATACAAGCCACTCCCGGTGGACGACCCGAAAGTTCGCCAGCCGGATATTTCGCGCGCGAAAAAAATTCTCGGCTGGGAGCCCAGAGTCCAGTTCGAGGAAGGGATTACGAAGACGATCGAATATTTCCGGAATGCGTTGAAGGGTGCTGGCTCGAACTGAAACAAACCCTGTCGTGAGCGCCCGATGCTTTTTTGTTTGCGGCGCCCTCCTCCTGTTGTTCACGAATGGCGCGAATGGCGCGAGGTACCAGCGCACACAAGACGGAAAAACCCTCATTTGGAATAATCTGCGGGGAATCGCCCAGCAAGCGACGTGGTCGGGTGCTCGCGATTCAGCTGGATACGCCACCGGAGAAGGTACACTCACGTGGTATCGACTTGGAAGCTTCGTCAACAGCTATACCGGCAAAATGGTCCAGGGAAAGTTTGATGGGCCGGTAATCAGGGAACAGGGTCAAACAAGATTCCAGACCACCTTTGCCAATGGAAATAAAGTCGGCAACTGGTCGGAGCCTGGATCAGCTGCAAGTCGGACTCCAGCTCCTACACCCAAAGGAAAATCCATCAAGACCACTGAGACGCAGCCGACCGAGGAACCGTTAGTCGAGCAGCCTTCACCATTGCCAATGCCGTCGCCGTCACCAACGTCAATGCCATCACCAACGCCACGATTTTCCGCGCCGTCGCCAGTCGCACAACCAGCCAAGAAAGCTTCTCGCTTGGAAGAGGTCGTTGAAGGGCCAGTTCAGGATTCTCTGGAGTTAGCCACTCCTTCCTCCTCACTACGAAACGCTCTTGAAGAAGTGCCGTGGGTTGAGGCATCCCCATCGGCGCCAACCTCGGCAAACTCGCCAACCCCATCGCCAACGGCCATTCCGCAGGAAGCGGAGTCGAAGAATCGGATGATCGCGGATTTCAAAGAACAGACGGAATCCGTTCTAGTTCAAGTAAGAGATGCCACGGCAAATTTCCGCGAGATCGATCGGCTTGACGCGGTGGTGCGTTTACCTGCGTCAGTCTCAGCCAGCGTCGCTTCACTTGCCAATCGAGCACGCGATTTTCGCTCGAAGCTGGGATACGAAATAGCGTTTCACGAATCCCGGGCCGAAACTGAAACAGTGGACGCGCTTACGGTTGTCGATCAAGTCACACGCTCCCTCGCCGGAGAGAATGCTCCGGCGGCACGTCTGACACTATTGAATTTTTTGAAGCGCTACCCTAAGCCAGTTGGTGATAATCAGAAACCATTGTGGCGCTATCTCACGTCGGCCTTGTCGTTGTGCGATCGATCGAAGAACGAGGCCGAGGCCCATTTGAAGCGAGCCCAATCCCTCGGCTCGGCCGGGAAAAAAAGCGAAGCACTCCGCGAATATCAGGAGATTTATCGGATATACCCAAATCCGGTCACGGCGGAAAGGATCCGCCAGCTCGAAGGCCAATCGCGCTAGCCTCGACTTCTCAATCGAATGAAGATGGTAAATCTCAAGCAAACCATCGAATATTTTGGCGACTCACTGAAAGTGCGCGAAAGGTAATATCCGATGTATGAACATCGAGATCATCCGTTGCTGAGTCGCGCCAAGTTCGCGCGCCGCGTCGCGCGCCGTTTGCTGCTGACGCTTTTTCTGGTTGGCATCGCTTTAGGCATTGGCGTTCTTGGATACCACCTGATTGGAGGTTTGAGCTGGATCGATTCGCTTCTGAATGCTTCCATGATTTTGGGCGGGATGGGACCAGTCGATCCGCTTCGTTCCTCCGCGGCAAAGATTTTCGCTTCCTGTTATGCATTGTTTTCCGGGCTGGCTTTCGTCGGCATCGCAGGACTAATGATCGGCCCGTTTGCCCACCGTCTTTTGCACCGTTTTCACATCGAAGGAAAATGAGAGACCCCGCAACCGTTGGGAAATTCCGGCGTTAAACAATTGAGATGCAAAATTTTACTGGCATTTACGGTTTTTCGGCTTTGAATTGTGACATGACTAAGCGCGCGGGCTTCGGATTGGTCGCGCTCCTCGCCCTTTCCTTTCCAGCTTTAGGGCAACAACCCACCGAGCTTTTCACGACCGTTGATAGCGCGGCGCTGGTTCACCAGTTGCCGATCCAGGAATTTTTGGATGGACGCTTGCCGGGCTCGACTCCTTTGGGTCGAATGGGAACGGCGCCAGTCGCGAATTTTCCGATGGGGTTAGTCAGCGCCGCGCCGCGGCAAAAAGCGAGCACTGGCTCGGCGTCGGTCAAAGATCCAAAGGACGGCAAGGATTATTCTTCAGTCGAAGCAATGGCGCTGGAAAAAGCGTCGCTGGCTTTTACCGGTGGTGAAGTCGGCTTCATGTACGGTCACTCGAGTGGAAAATTCGGCGGCGACGAATTCACTAGCTACATCATGGGCGGCGTCGGCAACGACAAAATGCAAATCAACGTCGGCGCTTCGTATCAGGAATTTAACGGGCATTTCTCACGCTGGCGTCCTTGAAAGCCGAGCGAACTGGCGATTCGAGGAATTTTTTCGGCTCGCAGTCCGGTTGCGACCTACTGCAAGATCGACATCCGGATGAGAGCGAGGATTGGGTTGTTGGTCCTGTTTTTTTTGATCTTGCCGCTGACCACGAAAGCGCAAGTGCGCGTGACCGGCGCCTGCGAGTTTCAAATCGCGAAGATCACCAAGAACCTGATTGCGATGCCGAATTACGGAATTGGCGAATATCGGTTCGCCGCGTTGCCGCCGATCTCCGGATTTGTTCTAAATAAAAACGAAACCCCGTTCGCGCCGCTTTACTGGGACGGCTACGCCCAAATCAAAACGCGGTGATCGTCAACCTAATGGCTAAACCGACACGCATCATCAGTCTGAATCTCGGCTCGCAGACGACCGGGCTGGCTGAGTTTCACGCGCAACCGCGGGGCGGACTTGTCTTGCACAACTACCGTTTGCGCGAAGTGCTGATCGACCCTGCGGGTGAGGAGATTCGGCGCGCACAAATTTCCGCGGCGTTGCGAGAAATGATGGCCGAGCTGCAAATTCGCCACCAAACGGTTAATTACGCGGTTTCAGGGCAATCAGTCTTCGCGCGTTTCGTGAAATTGCCCGCGGTCGAAGAAGAAAAGATCGAGCGAATCATTGCCTTCGAAGCGCAGCAAAA
>JALYKJ010000358.1 GCA_030774845.1 Verrucomicrobiota bacterium | reverse complement strand
TTGCTCGACTGTGGGTATCGGATCGATCTCCTGGTAAATGGCGATCTGATCGTTGAGATCAAAAGTGTAGAAGCGCTTCTTCCGATTCATCAGGCGCAAATTCTTACTTATATGCGCCTGGCCCAAGTTCCGATCGGCTTGCTAGTTAATTTTAACGTCACAAAACTGCAGAATGGCATCAAACGTTTTGTCCTCTAATCCCTTCGTGCGCTTCGTGGTTATCAAATGATGGAAAAACATTTCATTCTCGCCACCGCAGGTCACGTCGATCATGGCAAGAGCGCGCTCGTCAAAGCGCTGACTGGAACGGATCCCGATCGTTTGCCGGAAGAAAAAGCTCGCGGCATCACGATTGATTTGGGATTTGCCGAATTAAAGCTCAGTGGGCCCGCTGGTGAACAATTCCATGTCGGCATTGTCGATGTTCCGGGTCACGAAGATTTCGTCCGCAACATGATCGCGGGAGTCGGGTCGATCGATCTCGCGCTTCTCACCGTGGCTGCGGATGACGGCTGGATGACGCAAACCGAAGAGCATTTGCAGATTCTGCTTTATCTCGGCGTAAAGCAAATCGTCGTCGCGCTCACCAAAAGCGATCTCGGCAAGATCGACAGCGTCACCAGCCAAATTCGCGTGAAACTCCGCGAAACCGCATTCGCGAGCGCACAGATCGTTCCCACTTCTGTGCGCGGTGACCAAGGAATTGAAAATTTGAAATCCGCGCTCGCCGCGGAATTCGCAGCGTTGTCACCGCCGCGAGACATCGGAAAACCGAGACTCTTTGTCGATCGCGCGTTCACGCTCCGTGGAATCGGCACCGTCGTGACGGGGACGTTAAGCAGCGGTCGAATGCAGCGCGGTCAAAACATTATTGTTCAACCGCGAAATCTTCCCGCCCGTATCCGTTCGATCCAAAGTCATGGCCGTGATTTGGAAACTGCACACGCAGGAACACGCACAGCAATCAATCTTCCCGACCTCCCAGTCGGGGCCGATGGAATTAAACGAGGCGATATCATCACGATTGTCGATCTTGGCGAGGCGACCGACAGCATCGCCGTGCTTCTGGAAAAGTCGTCGCGCCTGAATCGAAATTCTCCGGCCGCGCGCCCGTTTAAAAGCGGAAGCTCTGTTTACATTCATTTTGGTACGACGCGGGCGGCTGCGAAAATTGCGCTCTTGCACCAGGATGTAATCGAGCCGGGCCAGAGCGCGATCGCGCAATTGCGCCTCGATTCACCTATCTTCGCTTTTGTCGGAGACCGCTTTGTCATTCGCGACTCTTCCGAACAAAACACAATTGCCGGCGGCGTAGTTTTAGATGTCGACGGGAAGCGCGACAACTTTCGGAACGCCGCACAAGCCCAGTTGTTGCGAGCTCGCGCTGTAGCGCCGAACGATGTCGATCTTTACATTGGCTCCCAGCTTGCGCGCGACAGCTTTGCTGAGACCGGTAGCCTGTTAATCAAATCAAACTTCAGCGCGGATCAGATTGTTGACGCATTGACCCGATTGGAGCGCGACGGCCAAATCGTTTTACGCGGAGAAATCGCTGCAAACGCGGCGCATGGGCGCAATTTGGTCGCGCGGGCGACCGCATTGATCAATCGCCAGCACGAAAAACATCCGGAAAAACGCGGCCTCGATCTGACAAAGTTACGCGCCGAATTAAATATTGGATCGGACAAACTGTTCTCTTCGCTCGTCTTAGAGTTGGTCGCCAATGACTTCGTTCGCCACGAAAATCTCATCGCACGCAATTCGCATCGCCCGTCGTTGCCGGCGGAAATCTCGCCGGCGGCGGAAGAAATCCGCGCCGCCCTTGCCGGGAAGCCATTCGATCCTCCAAGTCGCAAAGATTTCCTCCAAGATCGACATCTCCAGCAGGCGCTCCGATTTTTGATCGAGCAGGGCGAGATCATCGAACTCAACGACGAAATTGTTTTGCTTAGTGACTCCGCCGAGCAAATGCGAACCGTAGTTTCTGAGTTCATTTCCCGGCACGGACCCGCGACCGCCAGTCAGCTCCGGCAGAAAATCGGCACGTCCCGTCGCGTCATCATTCCTTTCCTGGAATATCTGGACCGAGTCGGTGTCACAAGACGTGAGGGTGATCAAAGAACCCTTATGCGACCATACGACCTATAGGACTTGTCTCGCAGCGGCAACGCTTAACGCATAAGGTGCTCTAATCGACACATGAACAAGAACGCCGACGAGCCCGAAAATTTCATTCCTCCGCACGGCGGATACGCCGGCCTCCTTGCCTACCAAAAAGCAATCATTGTCTTCCAAGCCACGGTGCGTTTTTGCCAGCGCTTTCTAAAAAGAACGGACCGCACCATCGACCAAATGGTCCAAGCCGCACGTTCTGGGAAACAAAACATCGTTGAGGGCAGCAAAATTTCCGGCACGTCCAAAGAAGCCGAAATCAAGCTGATTAATGTGGCCCGTTCGAGTTTGGAGGAATTGCTCGAGGACTATAAAGACTTCCTGCGCGTGCACGGACTCAAGCTATGGTCGAAGGACAGCCGGGAGGCACTGTTCGTTCGTAAACTCGGCGCGCAAAAAGATGTGTCCTATGAGACCTATGCGACCTATATCGAGGCCAAGCCGCCAGAGGTCGTTGCCAACATTCTCATCTGCCTGATTCATCAAACCAACTACCTGCTCGACCAATTGCTCCGCAAACTCGAGAAGGATTTTGTTAAAGAAGGCGGTCTCCGTGAGCGGATGACCCGCGCCCGATTGGCGACGCGAGCAAAACAAAATCGTTAGCGCCGTTTGATTCCCCCGTCGCATCTGTCCCATTAGTCTCATGGGAGTTTCGTTGTACATAGGTTCGTCGTTCGCCAGTGCCTGGGAAAGCGTTCTCTTGCCGTGGTTTAAGTCGGCCGCGTTGGCGTCTCTGGAAAACAACGAGACGGTTGCCGTCGCCACGCCGTTTCCCAGCGACGCTGCATTTCTGCGTTCGAAATTGTTGGAACATGAAATCGCACTGCTCGGCGTAAAATTTATTACTCCCCCACGCCTTCGTGAATTATTCCTCGCGGAAGACGCTGCATCGCTGCCGTTGCGCGAGCATCTGCGCTTACTTCTGGCGACCGCCGCCGAATCGGTCGCGAGCCGGACTTCGGCAGATGTCGACTCGGCCGCCGTAGCCGCTTCGGCAGAGGAGGCTTTTGCCGCGATTGCGAAATCGATCTCGCGATCACCGGACAATTTGCTCAGGGTGTTCGATCAGGTCAGTGCCGCCGGTTGGGACTTTCAAAACATCGGCGCACCTGCCGTGCGCGAGATCACACACGAATTCCAAAAGTTGGTTCGGCAATGCGACTTCAAGCTGGTTCACGAGGCGGATCGCGAAGCTCTGGCAGCGGCCAAATCTGCGTCATCTCGATTTAGCCATCTGTTGCTGATCGGATTTACTGCAAAGCACTGGCCACTCTGGCCGTTATTACGGGCGGCGGTTTCTTCCGCGACCCACGCGACCGTGGTTCTCGAATATCCACGCGAGCAAACTCGCGCGACCGACGAATCCTGGATCGGCAGCTGGGAAGAACACTTCGATTCGGCGGCGCCAATCGCGGACCGGACGGAACGGAACCGCCCGTTCGCCCATCTCAATCAGCCGGCGAATACCGGAACCGATTCTGACAGGCGAAAAGAACCTCAATTTTTGGTCGGCCTCAACGCCACCGAGCAAGCGCAGGCGATCTGTGCTATTGCCCTCAAGTTTCTCGCGGAAAAATCGTGCACCCGTCTCGGTATTCTTTTCCCGCGCGCCGGCGCATTGGCGCGCCTTGTCTCGGAATTTCTGACGCGAGCCGGTATTCCGCATCACGATGCTATCGGACATCTGACACCGGGCGAATTCGAAGAGCCGGGGTGGAATGCGTGGCTCCATTTGCAAGAGAACCATCAGCTCGAACCAGTCCTTCGATTCTTGGAAGCGAATCCCGATTTCACGGACGGATTGTCGATCCAGGAGGTCCGGGAAAACCTGCGCTGGGTTTATCGCCAGATTCTGATCGATGACATCAATCTGTTGCGCGAGTTCTGCGCCCGGCAGACGGAAAACGAGAAACTCGCTCGGATCGCAAAGCTGCTGCGCTTAATCGCGTTTTTTCCATCAAAGGCGACGCTGGCGCAGTTTCTCGCCGAAACGAAGCCGATCTTTTCCAAGTTGAAATGGGACAATCGCTGGACCGAGATCGAACGGTTCGCCCAGCGATGGAG
>JALYKJ010000357.1 GCA_030774845.1 Verrucomicrobiota bacterium | reverse complement strand
AACGACCGCGGTCGGCTGTAGCCCGATGTCGATCTTCTCTGTGGAAGGCGGACACGGATAGAGAAACTGGC
The DNA here is from genome assembly GCA_030774845.1 of Verrucomicrobiota bacterium. Taxonomy (GTDB): domain Bacteria; phylum Verrucomicrobiota; class Verrucomicrobiia; order Chthoniobacterales; family UBA10450; genus AV40. The sequence goes on along the minus strand of JALYKJ010000357.1, from coordinate 3,681 downwards.
GGTCTCGGCGGACATCACTAAATTTGCTTCGCTGAACGGCGACCGGTGATATTGTTTTGACATGATGCGCGCAGCCGCGCTTCTTGGATTTGTCGCCATAACTTTATTCGCGCAGGAGCCGAGCAAAGATCCCGATTCGTTCGACATTGAGCCGCCGCTGCTGATTCCAAATCGCGACGATGAGCAGCATGCGAAAACAGCGCCGTCTCCCGGGCGAGATGTCGATCTTGCCAAGCTCGAAAAGGAATTTGAGCGCGCAAAAAGAAACGCTGCCGGTGTCGAACGGCTCTGCAAAATTGGCGCCCTTTCCAAACTCGAGGCCGAGCAGCGCGCTCTCCGTCTTGTTCACCTCGAATTTGATCTCGCGAATGCGCGGTTGGTCTGCGCGAAGGAAGAAATGTTGGAGAAAGAAAAGCTGCTGACCGCAGGCGAAATCGCAAAGACGGATATGACGCAAACGGAGGCGGGTCTTGCGCGCGCGATTGAAGCCGCGCATGCCGCGACCGCAAAACGCGAGCAGGCTGAGCTTGATGCGGCCGAAGCCAACGTCCACCGGCAGGAAAAACTTCTCGCGCTTGGCAGCGCGCGAAAATCCGACGTCGAACGCGCGGCCCAGAAACTTGCGGAGCTTAAGTCACAGAAAAATTAAAATCCGCTGAAGAGAAACGCGATCTAATCGACGCTGTCGTCCCGCAGCGGATTAATTTCTTCGATTAATAGCCGGCGGCTTGGCCGTCTTTGCGCGATTCGCTGGCACCGACATAAACGCGCTGCCCGTCGTGCATCTCCACTTTGATCGCTTGATAGCCGCCGTAACCGCCCGCATCGAGGCGCACATCGTGCCCGCGCTTCTTTAATTCGCGCTGCGTTTCAGCGGGAATGCCGGACTCCAGATTCACGTAACCGCCGTTTTCCATTTTTTCGCCGGTTGGTTCGTTGTCGCCTTCATGCTGCCAACGTGACGCGTCGCCTGCTTCCTGAACGTTCAATCCGAAATCGATTTGGTTTGTCAGCACTTGCACGTGACCTTGCGGCTGCATTCCGCCCCCCATCACGCCGAACGCTTCCCACGGTTTGCCATCTTTCATCACGAACCCTGGAATGATGGTGTGAAATGGACGTTTGCCGGGCGCGTACACATTCGCGTGCCCCGGTTCCATCGAGAAAAGCTCGCCCCGATCCTGAAACATGAACCCGAGCCCAGGCACGACGATACCGCTGCCCATCCCGCGATAGTTGCTTTGAATCAGCGAGACCATGTTCCCTTCATCATCGGCCGCGCACATGTAAATCGTGTCGCCATCGTCGATCTTGTCCGCCTTTCGGACGGACTCGTCCTGTGGCGAGCCGGCGGCAACAGCCTTCGCGGTGTGGTTCGGATCGATCAACTTCCGTCGCTCAGCCGCGTATTCCTTCGAGAGCAGTTTCGTTAGGGGAATTTTCGCGAATCCGGGATCGGCATAATATTTCGCGCGATCCGCCCACACGATTTTCTTGGCTTCAATCATCGTGTGCAGCGTATCTGCTGAGTCGCGGCCCATCGCTTTCAAATCGAATCCTTCGAGAATGTTTAAGATTTGCAACGTCGCGATCCCTTGTCCGTTCGGCGGCAGTTCGAAAATGTCGTAGCCGCGATAATTCACTGAGACCGGATCGACCCACGTTGACGTGTGCTTCTCGAAATCCGCTTTGCGCAGAAAACCACCGTTCTGCTGCATGAAGATGTCGATCTTGTCCGCGATCTCGCCCTTGTAAAAAGCGTCGCGACCTTTCTCGCCAATCAGCCGCAGCGTTTTCGCGAGCGCTGGGTTTTTGAAAATGTCGCCCTTCGCCGGCGTCCGGCCCTTGCCGTCGAGTGTGTAAGTTTCGAGAAACGCGCCCGGCAATCCTTTATATAACCGCGGACCGAACGCCCAGTAATACGCGATCAAATCCGTGACTGGGAAACCTTCCTCCGCGTATTTGATCGCCGGTGCGAGATCGTCGCTCAGTTTCAATTTGCCGAACTTCTTGTGCAGCTCGCTCCACGCGTCCACCGTTCCCGGCACGCTGATCGGCAACATGCTTTGTGGCGGAATCGTCTTTCGATTCAGTTTGTCGAGCTCCGCTTTCATTCGCTCGTAACTCAAACCCAGCGGCGAACGTCCGCTCCCGTTTATGCCGTAAAGTTCGTTTTCCTTTGCACGGTAAACGATCGCGAAGAGATCGCCGCCAATTCCGTTTGAGACCGGCTCCATTAAACCGAGCGTCGCGTTGGCGGCGATTGCGGCATCAACCGCGCTGCCGCCGCGTCTCAAAATATCGATTCCGACTTGCGTCGCCGCCGGTACGCTGGTGCAGACCATTCCGTGCCGCGCCAGAACTTCGGAGCGCGTCGCAAAATTTTTCCCCGTGATCCGATCGATTTGTGCCGGCGAAACTCCCGGAAATATCGAGACCAGAACCACGAGAATCGCTATACGAATCGATTTCATTATTCGAAATCTAGATTGGCGTCGTTTCAGACGAAGTCGAGATTTGTTGCGCCATTATCCAGAACAGAATTCGCTCAAGAAATCGTTACGCTAGTCCGTCAAACCATTCATAATGCTGGTTCGCGCCCTATTGACTCTAGCACTCGCGGTTTCCACCGTTGCGCCGACGGGCGCGGCCGAGCAATCACTGGCCAATACGATTAAAAGGATTCTTTCGACGCCAAACCCCACTCCGAAGCCGCGTAAGAAGAAGAGTTCCTCGACCACAAAAAGGCCATCGCCTTCGCCGGCCGCTTCGCCAAAGAAAAAACCTTCGCCGGCCAATGAAGAATCGCCGGCGCCGTTAGTTGCTCCATCGATTAAGAAGAAAAAACCTTCCGCCTCGCCGTCGCCAACTCCGTCACTAGGGCGAAAGAAGAAATCTTCGCCGACGCCAGAGCCGACCGCGACGCCGGAGGGATCGAAATCTCCGAGCGTCACTCCCTCTCCCACGGTGACACCGGAATCTTCTTCGACCCCCGCGCCTACATCGCCCGTTCCGAAAAAACACGGCGCGCCGAATGCGACCTTAACGCCCGACGCAATCAAGGGCTTTGAAAATTATCCGGCCAACGTGCAGAAGCTTCTCGTCAGCGCCCTCGAATTGACTACGCGCAATCTCGATTACAAATACGGCTCCGCCGACCCTGCCACGGGCGGGATGGATTGTTCCGGTTTCGTTTACTTCGTGCTCAAACAAAACGGCGTGGAAGACGTGCCACGCGATTCGAGCGAGCAATACGTTTGGCTGCGGCGCTCCCGAAGATTCGAGGCGGTCCTTAGTCAAAAGGACAATTCGTTCGAACTGGAAGACTTAAAGCCGGGCGACCTGCTTTTCTGGACCGGAACTTATTCGATCGAGCGCGATCCGCCGATTACCCACGCCATGATTTATCTCGGGCGCGAAAAGAAAACCGGGCAGCGAGTAATGGTCGGCGCGAGCGATGGCCGCGTCTATCAAGGTGAATCCCGCAACGGCGTGAGCGTTTTCGATTTCAAGGTCCAGCGAAACGGAAAAGCGGACGATGGAAAATTGCGACCGACGTTCATTGGTTACGGCCACATTCCAGGGTTGCGGGAGTAGCGAAGCACCTGTTGCCTGCAGATTTAGATCGACAACGTCGCTGAAATTTTGCAAGCAGAGTTCAGGGTTTTCGAGGGTTAGTTA
>JALYKJ010000356.1 GCA_030774845.1 Verrucomicrobiota bacterium | reverse complement strand
ATTCCGACCACCTGCTCGTGCGCCATGCCGCGCAACAATTTTTGCTGCGCTTCGACGTCGAGATATTCGAAAACGTCTGCTGCGAGTGCCGACGGCAGCACACGAAAGACGATGACCTGATCGTCTTCGTCCATGTCGAGGATCACTTCCGCGACATCGGCCGGCGGCCATTCGCGAAACATCTCGCGCAACGCAGCGAAATTGCGCGCGTCGATCAGGCTCTTGATTTCGGGTACGAGAATTTTGCCAACCATGAGAACCTCCGTTCCCGCCGCCGCCCGAGTTTTTAACATTGCGGCCGGCCAAGAGCAATCGTTCCGCGCTTGGAATTTGACCGAAACGATTACAAATTGGTGGTAATGCCGGCAGTGGCCACACGTTCCATGATTCAACGCGAGATTGGTGACGATCACCTCTGCGTTCTCACGTTCGATCGGCCTGAATCGGGCGCGAACATTTTCGACGCCGCAACGATGAGCGAGCTAAGCGAACATGTCGATGTTATCGAGCGCGACCAGTCGTTGCGCGGACTGATTATTACTTCCGCGAAAAAGTCGATTTTCATCGCGGGCGCAGATTTGAAGACACTGCTCAAGCAAGCGCAAACGGGCGAGCTGGGCGATTTCATTGCCGAAGGACAGCGCGTTTTTAATCGCATCGCGGCGCTGAAAATTCCAAGCGTGGCCGCGATTCACGGTGCTTGCGCCGGTGGTGGTTACGAAATCACGCTGACCTGCGACTGGCGTGTCGCGTCGGATGATCCGGCGACGCGAATCGGATTACCGGAGACGACACTCGGCTTAATTCCGGCCTGGGGGGGCAGCACGCGGCTGCCTCGTTTGATTGGTGAAGACAACGCCGCGGAAGTGATTCTGAAAGGGAAACTTTATTCAGCGAACGAGGCCTTGAACGTGGGTCTGGTAGATGAACTCGCCCCGCGCGAGCAGTTGCTCGACGCGGCCCGGCGCTTGATCGACAAAGGAAAGCGTCCACCTGCAAAAGTTTCAGCGTCGAAAGGAAAGACGCCGGTTCCGTCTGATCCGAAATCGGCGCGCGCACGGGCGCTCGGTGTTATTACGACTGGAGGCGCCAATCCGATCGACGAATCGCTCAAGCTGGAGCTCGACACGATTGTCGATCTTGGCAAAAGCGAATCGACGCAAAACCTGATCCGGAATTTTTTCCTGGCGGAGAAATACAAGAAAGGAAGCAAGCAGTTCGACAAAGTTGCGCACGCGGCCGTGATCGGCGCCGGTGTGATGGGCTCGGGCATCGCGCAGTGGCTGAGCTCGCGCGGCGTGACGGTGATTTTACGCGACGTGAATCGCGAACTGCTCGATCGCGGTTTGGCGAACATCGAAAAAACTTACGTCGACGCGGTCAAGCGCGGTTTGATGACCGAAGAAAAGGCCAAGCAGGGCCGCGCCCGCATTGTTGCTTCCACCGCGCCGATGGAATTGCGCGATGTCCAATTCGTCATCGAAGCCGCCTCGGAAAAGATCGACATCAAAAAGGAAATTTTTCGCGAGCTATCGATGCAGGCCGGCCCGAAAACGATCATTGCCACGAACACTTCTGCGCTTCCAGTTAGTGAGCTCGCCAACTGCACCGTCTCGCCTGACCGTGTGATCGGACTTCATTTTTTTAATCCGGTGAGCCGGATGAGACTGGTTGAAGTTGTCGTCGCCAAAGAAACATCGGACAACACCAAAGAGCATGCGCTCGCGTTCGTCAGGCAAATTGGAAAATTGCCAGTGGTGGTGCGCGACAGTCCGGGTTTTTTGGTCAATCGCGTTTTGTTTCCGTATTTGCTCGACGCCGCTGAGCTCTTTGAAGCCGGTGTCGAAGCGGCGAAGATCGATAACGCCCTGGTGCAGTGGGGGATGCCGATGGGACCGTTGCGCTTGATCGACGAGATCGGGATCGACGTCGCTGTCGATATCGCGGCCACGCTCGAGAAAGCGTATGGACGTCGCGATCGCGCGCCGGAGATTCTGCGGCGCATGCGCGAGTCGAAGCTGCTTGGTCGCAAGAGCGGCGGCGGTTTCTACAAATACGAAGGCCGAGAGCAATCGCCTAACCCGCCTCCGCCCGGGACGGGCTCCGCCGCGGCGAGCGAGTCGGTTGCCGGTGCCGATCTTGCAAATCGCCTGATGTTTTTGATGGTCAATGAAGC
>JALYKJ010000355.1 GCA_030774845.1 Verrucomicrobiota bacterium | reverse complement strand
ATCCGGAGGTGGCGCTGTTTGCCGGACCGGCTGGCGATGAATTAGTGCGAAGATTAATCGAGCAAGCGCCGTCGCATTTGAATCCGGCCGGCCTCGTCGCCTTAGAAATTGGGGTCGGTCAGGCTGAAGCATTTGCCAAGCTCCTTGGTCAAAAAAATTATCACGACATTGAATCGAAAAGGGATTATTCAGGTATCACACGTTTTCTCTTAGCCAGGTATGGATAAAATCCGGATCCACGGGGGGCGTCCGCTGAGCGGATCGATCAAAATCAGCGGGTCGAAAAATTCTGCCCTGCCGATTCTGGCGGCGACGCTGCTCACTCGCGAGCCGTGCATCATCCGGCGCGTGCCGGATCTGAGCGACACGCATTACATGTTGCAGATTTTGGCGCATCTCGGCGCGCAAGTTGAGCGCGCCAGCGGCACGGTCACAGTCGCGGCCGTAAAAATAGATTCAATCGCGCCCTACGACGTCGTTCGCAAAATGCGGGCGTCGGTTTGCGTAATTGGTCCGCTCCTTGGCCGTTGCAAAGAAGCGACGGTGTCGATGCCGGGCGGCTGCGTCATTGGCGATCGACCGATCGATTTGCACCTCAAGGGATTTGAAGCGCTCGGTTCTGCCGTTCGCGTGGAAGCCGGCAACATAAAAGTGTTTGCGCCAAAACTCACCGGTGCGGTGATCAATTTGCGCGGGAAATTTGGGCCGACCGTTCTCGGCACCGATAACGTGATGATGGCGGCAGTGCTGGCGGATGGAACCACCGTGATCGAAGGCGCGGCGCAGGAACCGGAAGTTGTCGATCTAGCAGATTTTCTGAACAAGATGGGCGCGAAGATTGAAGGCGCCGGCACTCGCCGCATCATCGTTGAAGGTGTGAAAGAATTGCACGGAGCCGAGCACGACATCATTCCGGACCGGATCGAGGCCGGAACATTTCTCGTGGCAGGGGCAATTTGTGGAAAGGGAATTACGATCAAGCGCGTCGAACCGGAACACGTTCAAGCCGTGACCAAGGCGCTGAGCAATTGCGGATTCAAAATCGAATCGTCCGACAATTCCATAACCGTTTCGCCCAACGGCGTGGCCACACCGCTTGAGCTCGCGACCGAGCCCTATCCCGGTTTCCCGACCGATATGCAGGCGCAAATGTGCGCGCTTCTTTCCACCACTGGCGGCATCAGCGTGATCACCGAAAACATTTTTCCACAGCGCTACATGCACGTCGCTGAACTGAAACGGATGGGCGCACATGTCGATCTCGAGGGACCGACCGCGGTGATCCAAGGCGTTGATCGTCTCTTCGGGGCGCCAGTGATGGCGAGTGATTTACGCGCGTCGGCCGCACTCGTGCTTGCCGGATTGAAAGCGGATGGAATTACCGAAGTCAGCCGCGTCTATCACATCGACCGCGGCTACGAACATCTCGACGAAAAATTGAGCGAGCTCGGTGCCCACATCGAGCGAGTGAAAGGATAACTTTATGGAAACGACGTCAACATCGACATCCACCAGTGTGCGGACCTGGTGCGTGCTCGCGCATGCCACCGCTTTAGTCGGATTCTTTGTGCCGGTGGCCGGTCACATTGTCGGACCGCTCATTGTTTGGCTGGCCAAGCGTCAGGATTCGCCCGAGATCGACGCTCACGGCAAGGAGTCGATGAACTTTCAGATTTCGATGCTGATCTGGAACGCGATCGCCCTGATTCTTTGTCTGGTGCTGATCGGAATTCCGATTCTCGTCCTGCTGCATCTACTCAACATCATTTTCGTGATTATCGCTTCGATCCAGGCAAGCGAAGGCAAACTTTACCGATATCCGCTGGCGATCCGGTTGATCAGTTGATACTGTAGAGGCCGCTGTCCTCAGCGGCACCGACCGATCGCCGCCGACCCGCCGGCCACTACAGCAATCCCCGCAGTGTTTTCAAATTCACCACGTCTTCGTGCAGTTCCTTGCCCTTCGGCGTTTCGAGAACTTTGGGGATTTTCCGAAATCGCCGGTCGCGCATGATGAAACGGAACGCGTGCAATCTGATTTGCCCTTTGCCAATGTGCTGATGTCGATCCACCCGCGAGCCGCGCGCGGTTTTCGAATCGTTCACGTGAATCGCCGCGAGACGATCGAATCCAATCACGCGATCGAATTCACGGAACGTTTTCTTGGTCCCGGCTTCGCTGCCGATGTCGTAGCCGGCGGCGAAGATGTGCGCGGTATCGAGACAAACGCAGAGCCGCTCCGGCTCGCGGACATTGCCGATGATGTAAGCGATTTGCTCGAACCTGTGGCCGAGACACGAACCTTGCCCGGCGGTCGTCTCCAGCGCGATCCTTGTTTTCACCTTTGGAATTTTGCGAAACACGCGGTTGATCGATTCGACAATTTTTTCGAGGCCGGCTTCTTCGCCCGCACCGAGATCGGCGCCCGGATGCAAAACTAAAAACGGCAGGTCGAGTTGATCGGCGCGAATCAGCTCTTCCGACAAGGCGCGGATGGAATTGGCGTGAAACTGAGGGTTCGTGGCCGCGAGGTTGATCAGATAATTCGCGTGGGCAAAGATCGACAACAAGTCGCCGCGTTGTCGATGTTTCAGGAAGGCGCGGATTTCTTCGCGTGCGAGCGGACGCGCGAACCATTGCATGTTGTTCTTCACGAACATTTGAATCGCGGTGCACTTGATCGAACGACCGCGCTCGATCGCGGTGTGCACGCCGCCGCTGATCGACATGTGGGCTCCGAGAAGGGGTTTTTCCGTCATTTCGCTGTAGGGGGCCGCTGTCCTCAGCGGCAAATGTTCCGCCAAAAGCCGCCGAGACGGCGGCCACTACAATTTGGACAAATAATAGGGCAGCATGTCGCGCCAGTAATTCCAATCGTGGCCGCGCCATTTCCCTTCATCGAGCCAGTGCTGAATACCTTTGGAATTCAAAATCTCCGAGAGCCGATAGGATTCGTGACGGGTATTGTCCCATTCGCCGGTGCCGATGATGATGCCCATGTGATTGTATTTCCACGGGTCGGTCGTGTTCGGCAGATAATGAAACGGGCTGTTGAAATAAATGTTGTCGTCGTAATAGCCGTCGAAAAAATCGCTGATATCGAACGAGCCGCTCAAACTGATGAGGTCACCAACCGCATCCGGATGGCGAAAGGCGATGTTGGCGGCGTGGTACGCGCCGAGACTCGCTCCGCACACTGCAACTCGATGAGCATGGCACTCGCGTCGCACCAGATCGAACACGTCGTGAACGATCACGTTTTCGTAAGCATTATGCGTCTTCATCCGATCGGCCGGATGAATTTTCTTGTTGTAGAAACTTTCCAGATCGATCGCATCCGGGCAATAAACCGTGACCTTGCCGGCATCGACGTAGGAAGCAACGGAACCAACTAAACCGAAATCTTTGTTTTGATAATAGCTGCCAAACGAAGTCGGAAAGAGAATCAGCGGCAGACCGCCGCCATCGCCAAACGCAAGCATCTCGAACTCGCGACTGAGCCACGGCGTGTACCATTTGATGTAACGTTCGTTCATTTGCGGTTTGTCATTTCGAGCGAAGGACCAGCCAAAGTCGAGAAATCTCTCACTCTAAAATTAGATCGCATTCGGAAATAATAAGAGATTCCTCGACAAGCTCGGAATGACATACGAAGCGTCTGGTTTTGAAACCGAAACACACCCTTACCGGAAACATCAAACGGCATCGCGCACTTCATTCCAAAGTTCTGGGAAATCGGCGCGACGTGCTGGTCTATTTGCCGCCGGGCTATAGCCGTTTTTCGCGGAGACGCTATCCGGTTTTATATTTGCACGACGGGCAGAATGTTTTCGACGCTGCGACTTCGTTTGCCGGAGTCGAGTGGGGCGTTGATGAAACTGCGCAGCGATTAATCCGGCACAAATTGATCGAGCCGCTCATCATCGTGGCGGTGGCAAACATCGGCGAAGAACGGATCCATGAATACGCGCCGACGCCAGGCGTGATTGAACCGAAAGACAGGCCAAAGAAACGCAGCCGCGGACTCGCCCGCATTTACGGACAGTTTTTGAT
>JALYKJ010000354.1 GCA_030774845.1 Verrucomicrobiota bacterium | reverse complement strand
GCTCGGGCTCGCGACTTTGAAGTTGAGGTAAAATTTGCGTTACTCGAATCAAAATGTCGCAGTTCTTGGGGCCGGCTTGAGTGGAGCGGCCGCTGCCCTCTTGCTCAAAGCCGAAGGCGCAAACGTCACCGTCTTGGACAGCGCCGATGAAAAGAAGTTGCTTAAGTCAACGATCGACAATCTGCGCACGCAAGAGATCCGCGTGATTTGTGGCGCCGCCGCAGATCAGGATACAGGCAAATACGATTTCGTTGTCGCGAGTCCTGGAATCGATCCGAGTTCGGCCCTGGCGCAAAATTTCTCGTCACGCAGAATCGACATCATCGGCGAGCTCGAGCTCGGCTGGCGTTCCTGCGAAACGCCGGTCATCGCGATCACCGGCACCAACGGCAAGACGACCACGACGGAAATGCTCGCGCAGATGCTGAACGATTGCGGACAAAAAACGATCGCCTGCGGCAACATTGGCAAACCGCTCTCCGAAGTCGCGCGCGAGAAAATCAAATACGACGTGTTCACGGTCGAAGTCAGTTCGTTCCAACTGGAAACGATCCAAACTTTTCGGCCATCAATCGCGCTCTGGCTGAATTTCGCGCCGGATCATCTTGATCGTTACCACTCCGTTGCTGAATATCGCGCTGCGAAGTTACGCCTGTTTGAAAATCAGACAGCGGACGATGTCGCGATTGTAAATGCAGCCGAAAGTTTGCCCCAGCTTCGTGCGCGCAAAGTTACCTTCAGCGCCTACACCAATCGTGCTGAGTTTCGCTTGGCTGAGGGCGCCATCGTTTTTGAAAACAAACCAGTCCTGCGATTGAACCAGACGAAGCTGCGCGGCTCGCACAACATCGAGAATCTGATGGCGACGCTCGCCGCCGGCCACGCCCGGGGATTGGCATTCGAAAAAATGGTCCCGCCGCTTTGCGCCTATGAACCGCGCCCACACCGCTGCGAATTCGTCCGGCAAATCGGCGGCGTTGATTACATCAACGATTCTAAGGCGACAAATCTCGACGCGGTCGAGAAAGCGCTCCTCGCGCAAAGCAAACCGGTCGTTCTCATCGCCGGCGGAAAAGACAAAGGATTCACCTTTGAACCGCTCCGCGCTCTCGTGAAAGAAAAAGTTCGATCGACAATCTTGATCGGCGAAATGGCGGAGCGGATCGCGCGCGATTGGAATGGCGCAGTCAAAACTGAGCTGGCCACATCGCTTGCCGACGCGGTTGAGCGCGCTCATGCGACCGCCAAATCCGGCGAAGTCGTCCTTTTTTCACCGGGCACATCTTCCTTCGACATGTTTAAGAGTTACGCCGATCGCGGCGATCAGTTCCGCGCTCTTGTCCAAGCCCTCCCTCAATGAAAAGGAAGTTCAAAATGCCAAACCTGGTCAAATTCAAACGCAAAAAACTCCGCGCCACCGCCGTGCGCCGGCCGCTTCGCATCTCCGCGAACGCGGCGGATTACGGCGACTTGGCCGAACCGAGCATGAAATTATCGCGCGCATTGTTGATCGTGCTCCTGCTCCACGTCGTCGCGGTCGCAGGAATCATCGCATTCAATGCCATCAAAACGCCTCAGGCGTCGCTGCCTTCTTCGCCATCGCCAACCACCGTTGGAATCGCTTCGGCCGACACAAGATCGCAAGCTCCCGCACTCAATCCTCCAACAACGCAAAAGGCGCTTTCGAAGACGCAGACGAGAGTTGGCGACTCGGGAAGAGTTTACGTGGTCACGAAAGGCGATAATCCGGTGACGATCGCGAAAAAGTTCAAAGTCTCCTACGACGAGTTGATCGCGTTCAATCACATCGACGACCCGCGCAAATTAAAGATCGGACAGAAACTGTTGATCCCGGACAAACCATCGAAAAAGAACCAGTAGCTTAATGTATCGGAAAAGCGCTTACTTCCTGTTCGTTGCGGTGCTCGGGCTCCTCGTCATCGGCATCGTGATGCTTTTCAGCACCAGCGCTTTTGCCCGCGACAGCCATGGCGACGCGTATTTTTTCCTCAAACGCCAATCGCTCTGGCTTGGAGTCGGGCTCGCTGTCTGCATCGCGGCGGCGCTGATCGATTACCATTTCTGGCAGCGCACCTGGTGGCTATGGCTCGGGGTCGCCGCAGTGACGCTCGTGTTTTGCTTCGTTCCACACATCGGAATGCGCGTCAACGGTTCGCGGCGCTGGATCGGATTCGGTCCATTTAGTTTTCAACCTTCGGAGATCGCGAAACTTGCCGCGGTGTTTTTTCTGGCGTGGTGGTTCGCGCGTTATGAGAAGGCGGCCAATCATCCACTGTTCGGGTTTGCTATTCCGTTAGCGATCGTGACCGCGTTGCTCGCGTTGATTCTCTTTGAGGTCGATCTCGGAACGACCGCGTTGATCGGCGCGACTACGTTCGTCGTCATGTTCGTCGCTGGAACGAATCCAATTCTCCTCGGCCTGCTCGCCATCACTGGAGGCAGCGTCATTTTTGTGGCCGCAACGCACTCGCGCATGGAACGCCTGATCGCGTTCACCGATCTCGAGCGTTACAAAGAAGACGCCGGACTTCAGCAAATGCAGGCGTTAATCGCATGGGGCAGCGG
>JALYKJ010000353.1 GCA_030774845.1 Verrucomicrobiota bacterium | reverse complement strand
GAGTGTAGCTATTCACTCGCGTCTGTCCACCGCCCAGCGTCCCGAATTGTCAGGACGTTCAGCTAACTGCAGCCTTGGCTGGTGCCGCACTCGGTGCACACGCCGCAGGCGCCGGCCCGGATCACTTTGTCGCTGCCGCAATGCGAACAGATGATATCCATGAACATGTTGCCGAGCGCTGCCTGGACGCGATCGGCATGGCTGTGACCATTGCCGGCCACCTGCGGCTCGCCGTCGTTAAGCGAATGGCTCGTGATCACGTCGATCAATTCCTTTTCACCGGTCCTCGCCAAATCCGAGACGGGCCGGTTGAGCGCCTTCTTTTCCATTTCCCCAATTTCTTTCAGCGGCAATTCGGTTTGCCCGCGACTCGGTGAAGTCGCTTCCTTGTATCCTTTGATGAATTGGCAGGCCAACCAGCGAAAAACGTAGTCGGTGATGCTGGTCGCGTTGCGAATGTCCGGATTTTTGGTGAAACCGCTCGGCTCGAATCGCTGATAGGCAAATTTTTTCGCCAAACTCTCCAGGGGCACGCCATACTGGAGCGCGATCGACGTCAGCGTCCCGACCGTGTCCATCAATCCGCCGATGGTGCTTCCTTCCTTCGACATGGTGATGAACAGTTCGCCCGGCTGACCATCTTCGTACAAGCCGACCGTGATGTAACCTTCGTGTCCGGCAATCTCGAACCGATGGGTCAACGACATCCGCGTGTCCGGCATCCGATGACGGAGCGGTTTATCGATCTTCCCGCGCAGCGTCGTCAACTCTTCTTCCAATTCGAGAATCCGTTTCTGAAAATCTTCGCGGTCGATCGTGATATCGAGCGCAACATCGACATCTTCCGTGGTGCCACCCATGTCGCGCGTTTTGCGCGTGTTCAGCGGCGCGGAACGTTTCGATCCTTCGCGGTAGATCGCGATCGACTTCAATCCGAGCCGCCACCCTTCCACGTAGCTGTTCATGATGTCGTCAACCGTCGCTGCTTCCGGCAGATTCACGGTTTTCGAAATCGCGCCGCTCAAAAACGGTTGCGCCGCCGCCATCATCCGGAGATGCGCCATATAATTAAGTGAGCGTTCGCCTTTGAACGGTTTGAACGCGCAATCGAAGATCGGCAAATGCTCGGGTTTCAGTCCCGAGAAGATTGTCGATCCATCCGAATCGGTTACGTCCTCGATCGTGTCGAACGCGTCGATATGCGCGATGATTCGATCGATCTCTTCCGAATTGTAACCGAGTTTTTCGAGCGCCGGTTTGACCGTCTGGTTCACAATTTTCAGCATGCCGCCGCCGGCGAGCAGTTTGTATTTCACCAGCGCGATGTCGGGTTCGATTCCGGTCGTGTCGCAATCCATTAGGAAACTAATTGTCCCCGTCGGCGCGAGCACAGTCACCTGCGCGTTGCGATAACCGTAACGTTTGCCTAAATCGGCTGCTCGTTTCCAAGTCTTGCCCGCTTCGTTTTTTAAATAAGCGAATTCGTCGACATCGGGGATCTTGTTCACGGCGCAACGATGTAGATCGATCACTTCGAGCATCGGAGCGACGTTGTTTTTCGCGATCGGTTTTGGAACGCCGCTGCACCGCGCATCTTTATAACCGGGAAAAGCGCCGATCGCTCGCGCCATTCGCGCACTTTGCTCGTAGGCTTCCCCGGTCATGATCGCAGTAACGGCGCCGCAAACCGCGCGGCCTTCCACGCTGTCGTAACTGTAACCATAACTCATCACCAACGAACCAAGGTTGGCGTAGCCGAGCCCCAGCGTCCGGAAAATGTGGGAGTTCTCCGCGATTTCTTTGATCGGATAACTGGCGTTATCAACGATGATTTCCTGTGCGGTAATGAAGACGCGCACGGCGGCTTTGAATCGTTCGACGCCAAACTCGCCGTCGGCAGTCTTGAACCTGAGGAGGTTCAGAGACGCAAGATTGCAGGCCGTGTTATCGAGAAAAAGATATTCGCTGCACGGGTTGGTCGAATTTTGGCGGCCGGTGCTCTTGCAGGTGTGCCACTTGTGGATCGTGGTGTCGAACTGCATCCCGGGATCGCCGCAGATGTGCGTGCCTTCGGCGATTTTTCGCAACAATGTCCGCGCTTCTTTGCGTTCGCACGGTTGACCGTCGATCACGCGGCGCGTCCACCATTCCCGATCTGACAAGGCCGCTTCCATGAACTCATCGCTGACGCGCACGCTCAGGTTTTCGTTTTGATACATGACCGAGCCGTAAGCGTCGCCATTGTAACTGCCGTCGTAACCCTGCTCGATTAACGCCCACGCTTTTTTCTCTTCCTTTTGTTTGGCGTCGATGAACTCCTCGATGTCCGGGTGCCAATCTTTGAGCGTGTTCATCTTCGCCGCGCGCCGCGTCTTGCCGCCGCTCTTCACCACGTTCGCTACCTGATCGTACACTTTGAGGAACGAAAGCGGGCCGCTCGGTTTGCCGCCGCCACTCAATTTTTCCTTGGTCGATCTTAGCGTCGACAGATCGGTGCCTGTTCCGCTGCCGTACTTAAAGAGCATTGCTTCACTCGTGGCCAGACGCATGATGTCTTCCATCGTGTCGTCCACGTCTTGAATGAAACAGGCGCTGCCTTGCGGATACTCATATTGAGTCGCCGCGCGTTCGGCTTTTCCGGTTTCTCGATTGTAAAAATAATTGCCCGCGCCCGCATTCTTGCCGATGCCGTACTGGTGATACAAACCGACGTTAAACCAGACCGGCGAATTGAACGCGCCGTGTTGGTTCAAACAAAGCCAGGTCAACTCGTCGTAAAAAATTTCCGCTGTGTCCGCGTCCGCAAAATATCCGTCGGCGATTCCCCAATCGGTAATCGTTCGCGTCACCCGATGAATCAATTGTCGCACTGAACTTTCGCGGCCGCCTTTGTCCGGATCGGTCCCGTGCGAAATATCGCCATAAAAATATTTCGAGACCGCGATCTTCGTCGCCAGCGCGCTCCAATTCTTCGGCACCTCGACGTTTTCCTGTTTGAAAATGATCTGGCCGCTGTCGTCCGTGATCTCTGCCGTCCGATGTTCCCATTCAATCTGATCGAACGGCCGCACCGCCGCGTCGCTGAACACCCGCTCAAAATTCAGACCGCTACTTGTTTTTTTCGCTGACCGATTTTGGCGACGATCAGCTGCTTTGCGCGGTTTGTTGAGAGCAGAAGGTGGGATTCCAGGCTTGAGTTGGATCATGGCGGAAGTGCTGGTTAAGGTTGTGAATTAGCGGTGAATTCCTGCCAACAGCCCGGCTAACAACCTGTGAATTCCAGCGCATAACAAGTAATAGCGGAGCCGTTCGGCGGACATACAATATGCGGTGCAAAATCGACCCAAAGCAAGCCGAAATTTGTGACATTTTTTCGTCACCATCATGTCCCAGCCATAACCCTTGCGCTCGTGCGCCCCGCCAGTCGAACGGCGTTCGAATTTCCAAGTTCGTAACCCACAGAACCTGGCCGAGCGTGGATACGAACTAAATTTCTGGAGTTGGCGGAAGGGGTGGGATTCGAACCCACGGTGGGTTGCCCCACGCTCGATTTCGAGTCGAGTGCCTTAAACCGGACTCAGCCACCCTTCCATATCTTTGTAAGATCGACATTCATCTGATCGATCCGGAAAAGAGCGCGTTTATTATGAGGCGACAGCGTCGCTTTGCAAATCCGCGCGGAGCTTTGGAATCATTGTGCCCACGGGACATTCTTGACTAACGAGTCGAACGGAAATAAACGTCGCCTCGAACAAAGTTGGCTGCGGCATCGTCAATGCTGGTGAACGGAAGGTGCGATGATTAGGGCAAATTGTCGGGCACGCTTCACCGCCGCGGATTTCGATTTTATTGTCCGTACTCTCGCGCGTTCCCGCGGCGACAGCGTTTCCCTGGTCGATCTTTTGAGCGACTCCGAAACGCGCGATTCCATTCTCGATCATCCGCGCTTGGTCGAAACGATTCTTTCCAACGCGGGACATCTCCACATCTCGTCCCAATTCTATTTTTATGTTCTTGCCCGGTACGTCTTGCAGCAAGCCGGGATTGGCGATCGTAAACTTTGCGATTACATCGGCTCACTGCTCGAAACTTTTTCGCGCGCGAATCAGTTGCAAACGCCGAACAAGATCGATCTGCCAAAGGACGGATTTGCCGCGGCGAACAATCGCGCCCACGAATACATTTCCGATATGCTTATCGCGCTCACCCGAGCGACGCCTGAGCAAACTTTCCTGCTGGGCGCACACGTCGGGAATTATTCCCTTTTTATCAGCGGTATTTTTCACGAGAACACGCAGCGTCGCAGTTTGCGCGGCGCGCCCGACATCGAATTTTATGAGCAAGTCGGTCGCACCAACTATCAACTTGTCGCTTCACACGAAACCGCGCGGCGCTGCGAACTGACCGATGTCTTCGCGGGGTTGGCCAATCGCTTCCATGACGTCCGCCTCGCGCTCAACGAACTTTCCGATCGCTTGCTTCATCTCGATGAAGAGGCGCGGCCATCGCTCGTCTTGTGAACGACACGCTTTTCAGCCAAATCCAAAAACTTTTCGAGCGCACTTACGCGCAGGTCGGCATCAATCTCGAAGACTGCCTGATCGACCGCCGGCGCTGCGCGCAGTTGTCGATCATGGCAGGCAGATCCGCAGTCGAACTGAGCGAGCTCGCCCGGACTTTTCTTCGCGCAGCCGACGATCGCCTTTACATCGGCATTTATTATTCCCGTTGGCTCATCGAACAGCTCGAGCGACACGATCCGCGCGCCGGCCTGAGCGATCACAATATCCGCTCGCTCATCACGTTCGTAGAAGAAATCAATCACGCCCTTCATGCCGCGCTTCAGTTTAAAAATGGCGCGCGTGAGATCGCATCGGAAGATTTTGCTCGCAATCTCGAGCTCCAGGCGCAGGTCGATACCTATCTTGTTCTTCTTTTGTTCGTTGCCGTCTTTCGAAAAACCCAACGTGTTTCACGCACTGACCGCCGCTGGCTCCGCTTTCATCTTTTCGCACGGCAATGCCCGGAAGCGTTTCGCGATCGCAACCTCCGGGCGCGTTATCTGGAAACGACCGAGCTGGCCTCGAGTTACACTCACTATCTCGACACC
>JALYKJ010000352.1 GCA_030774845.1 Verrucomicrobiota bacterium | reverse complement strand
CACTGCGTCTTCCGCACGCAGACAATCGAGATCGATCGTGACATAAATATTTTGGCCGCGGAAATTCGCAGCGAATGCTTCGAAATTTTCTCGCCAATTCTCGCGCAAGATCGCGCCGCGACGTTGTCGATCTTTCATCGGACGATCGTCAACCCAGGGATGAACTTCCAGCCGGCCTTCGCGTTCACCAGCGCGGTTGGCAAAAATATTGTGCGGCCACCAGCACTCGAAATTTCCGCAGCCCCAAATGGCGATGTGTTGGACGTTCGCGAGCTCAAACGCCCGATTGATCCACCCACCACAGCCCCATTTCGGCGGACGCACATCCCAGTCCGGATGATTATCAAATGAAACGAGAACGACGGGTTCATTCAGCCGGCGAAGCCAAAGCGCACTGAGATAATGGAAATCGCCCGAGCCATAGAGAATGAACGGCGCAACTTGGCGCGCGAATTCGCTGTAGAATTTCTCGACTAACGATGGCGGCGCCGAGAAACGCAGTTGCGCGCCCCAGCCGCGCGCATCAAGTGCCGCCAAATTCAGCGGTTCATCTCGCCACGCGTCATCGAGATTAAGATGCAGAGCGTGGCTCAGAAAAATTATTTGGGCGCGTGCGATTGGAAGCGGCTATCGCTTTGTTTCGCCACCCGGAGATTTTCTGCAGCCTCGGTCAGCGTAGGATCGATTCGCAACGCTTCCTCGTACTGGATAATGGCCTGCGAAGTTTTGCCCTCACGAAGAAGCAAACTGCCAAGATTGCTGTGAACATCGGCGCGTTTCGGATCGAGTCGGGCCGCTTCCAGATAGTGCGCTTCAGCTTTTTGCGAATCGCCTTTGGTAAAAAAAGCCGTCGCCAACTCAGAATGCGCGTCGGCCAGATTGGGATCGACTTCTAAGGCGCGCTGATATTGCGCGATCGCCGCATCGAGTTCGCCTCTTTTATCGAGAAACGCGCCGTAAGTGTAGAACAGCCGCGCGGCTGATTTTTTTGGAGTGAAGCGAATGGCGTTCTCGTATTGAGCGCGAGCTTCGTTCGGCCGGCCAAGGCGCTCGAGAAGATAAGCATAACCGGAACGGACTTCGCCCGAGCTGGGATCGAGCTGGATCGCGCGGTCGTAATATTTTTTGGCTTCATCCAACTTCGATTTCGACATCAACAGCGACGCCATATTGACATGCACCTTCATGTAGCTCGGATCGATCCGCAGCGCGGCTTGGTATTCCTTCTCCGCTTCGTCGAACCGGCCGAGCTGCTGTAAGACCGCGCCATAATTATAATGTGCCCGTGCGCTGGCTGGCAGATCAGCGGCCACGTGACCGGCGCGATCCGCGGGTGGAGCTGCGTGGTACACTTTACCAAACCACATCGCCGTGAGCG
The DNA here is from genome assembly GCA_030774845.1 of Verrucomicrobiota bacterium. GTDB lineage: Bacteria > Verrucomicrobiota > Verrucomicrobiia > Chthoniobacterales > UBA10450 > AV40. The sequence goes on along the minus strand of JALYKJ010000352.1, from coordinate 5,219 downwards.
GAATAACAAACGCGACCGCCCATTTCGTTCCGTGCAATGCCCAACCCGGCAGAAGACCGCCCAGTTTCACATCCGCAGTGCCGCCGGCGAGTCCGAGTGACTGGCGCGTCGATTTCTCGCGCACCTTCCAGATGAAACCGTCGTAGTAAAAATGCAGCAGCCCTGATGCTGCTACCAGACCGGTGAGCAGACGCGTCAGCGTTTCCACCCCGATAGTTGAATTCAAGTAACCGATGGAACCATAAGCAAAGACCAATCCGACATAGAGTCCGATCAAGGATCCGCTGCGACGGAAAATGAACCGCATGAACCCGCCGATGGAGCTGTCCTTCTCCACCCGGTTGCGGTTGTAAATCCAAACCAAGGAGAGGTACTGCACATCGTGAAAAACTTCGAACAAGGCGATACCGGCGAGAATGTTGGCCACGCCGTTATTGCAGTACCACCAAAACGCAATGCTGGTGACAAAGAGCGCCAGCTTGACCGGATTCTGTCGGGTTCCCGCAACCCACATTCGCACGTAATTCGCCAGCCAAATAATCGATACCGCCACTGCGGCAAAGAGCAAAGTTTGCTGCAGCGCGTGAATTCCGCCCAGCGAAATAAATGGCAGACCACATCCATAAAATCCCTCCAGGGTGTCGGTCATCCGGGCCGGTGAAAGAATCACTCCTGCCGCGAACCAGATCCCGCACATGGCGAAATCAAGCCGGCGAGTCAGCAAGGCAAACGACCCGGTCTTGGCATCGTAAATCCGGCCAAAGCCATAGGTCTGCATCATCCCGTGCCAGACGCCCCAGAGAAACACAATCATCACGACCGGATTGGTCTTGATGTCCCAAAAATAAAAACCAACGCAAACCGCGAGCAGGAAAATGGGAGCAATGATAAACCGCCAACGAAACCGCTCGAACAATGCGCGATCGCCATAAGCGCGGATCATTCCCGGCAAGTGGTGGCCCATTGCGCCGAAAGCGGCCACGAAAAGATAAATCTCCTGCGCGCTCCAGCGGGCTTGAGCGAGCGTGAAAAGCGGAATGATCAGCAGCGGCGTCCCAACGTAAAGAATCAGGTCGCGCCAACTGTCGAGGATCCAGACATTGCGCTTCGGCACGGTTGTCGGGACCGGCGGCACAGTTTGCGGACGCGAGAATGCGGTGACGTGCTGCATGGGCTGCGGGGGCTCTATCTTCCGCAAACCGGCGGGAAAATCAATCCCCGGCTATGGCGGACGCCATTGAAAGATTGATCCGCCAAGGACGGATTCGCCGCGGCGAACATCTTCCTTGCGCGCGCTTTCCCCGTTCTGCGCGAAAATAAAGTGACGCTTGTGAACCACACTCAAACGGAAGAGCTGAAAGCGCACGAAAAGGAGCGAGACTTCTTTTGCGTGGTGAGCGACGCCTTTCGCGTCTTTGCGCGCCGCTCCGCTGTCCTGCTCGGCAGCGCGTGGGCCTTTGCCGGGGCAGTGCTGGTAATTGCCGTTTGGCTACTCACCGGCCCCACTTTTCATTTTTCCGATACCTGGCAGCTCATCATCAATACCGCCACCACCATCATTACTTTTCTGATGGTGTTCCTGATTCAAAACACCCAGAACCGCGACGCCAAACCGATGCACTTGAAACTCGATGAAATCATTCGTGCGGTGAAGAAGGCACGAAATGAACTGGTTGATCTGGAAGATCTCTCCGACGAAGAATTGAAGAACTAGAAGAGCAATTTAAACAGTTGCGACAAAACGCCGAACACGACGGCAGTAACACTCGTCACTCGTTGCCCGCAGAATCACGCTGACTTTTCAGCAGCGGCGGCTTCTGGTTTTCGCGCCACGCCCGTTCTCAGAAAGACTTTGCCGCTAGGGCAAAGACGAAATACTTCGCAATTTGCGCAATCCGGCTTGCGCGCGAAACAACGGCGTCGCCCATGCCAGATCAGCCAGTGGCTCCAGTCGGTCCAATGCTCGCGCGGAATGAGCTTCATTAAATCGCGCTCGATCTTCTCTGGATCCTTTTCCTTCGTTAGGCCAAGCCGCTGCGACAGACGGATGACGTGCGTGTCGACGACGATCCCTTCGTTTATGCCAAAGGCGTTTCCCAAAACAACATTCGCCGTTTTTCGACCGACGCCCGGCAGTTCACGCAGCTTTTCCATCGAGTCAGGAACTTTTCCGCCAAATTTGGTGGCGATTCCCGATGTTGCCGCGCGAATGCTCTTCGTTTTGTTCCGGAAAAATCCGGTCGATTTGATCGCGTTCTCAAGCTCTGTTTGCGGCGCGTTCGCGTAATCTTTCGCGCTCCGATATTTTTTGAACAGCGCCGGCGTCACCATGTTCACGCGCTTGTCCGTGCACTGCGCCGAGAGGATCGTCGCGATCAGCAACTCGAGCGGATTCTTGAAATTCAGCTCGGTGTGCGCGTCCGGATAAATCTTCGGCCACGCTTTGAGCAATTGCGCGATGCGCTCGCGAACCTTCATTGGCTTTTTTCTTTGCGTTGTCATCCTGAACCAAGTGAAGGATCTCTCACAAGCCGATTGATCACGCTAACGACACTCGCGTGCTTGAGGCTTCGATTGTGAGATCCCTCACTCCGCTCGGAATGACAGAACTAAGCTTGCTCCGCGTAGCGGTCGAGTTTCTGCGCCAACTCAGGCGGGACATGCGCGACAATCAGTGCGCCTTCGCCTTCGTAACGCAGCTCGAGCACGTGACCAACACGATGAATCTCAGCGATCAGCGCCGATTCGCTTGCGGGAATCCGGAAACGCGAACGCAATCGCCACGCGCTAAGCGCATCCTGCAACGCCTGCACCAACTTGTTCACGCCTTCGCCCGTGCGCGCCGAAATCGCGACGCTTCCTGGAAATCGCTTCAGGTAAGCGTCGATCAAATCACGATTGATTGACTCGCCTCCCGGCTCGTCAACCCTCTCGGGCTTCCCCGTCGACTTCGCTCGGCTCCCGCCGGGTCCGTTGTCGATCTTATTGAAAACAATCAGCGTTTGCTTCCCGAATGCATCGAGTTCCTTGATCACGCTTTCGACCGCTTCCATCTGATCGTCCACGCGCGGATGACTGAGATCGACGATGTGAATGAGGAGATCAGCCTCGCTCACTTCTTCGAGCGTCGCTTTGAAGGATTCGATCAATGTGTGCGGCAGTTTTCGTAGGAATCCGACCGTATCGGTCAGCAGAACACGTTGTTTGTTAGGCAAGACGAAACTTCGCGTGGTTGGATCAAGAGTGGCGAAAAGCCTGTTCTCGGCGACAACATCGGCGCCAGTCAGTAAATTCAGGAGCGTCGATTTCCCGGCGTTCGTGTAACCGACAACCGCGGCAACCGGCCACTGGTGACGCTTGCGACCCTGGCGCTGGACCGCGCGCGTCTTGCGCACCGCCTCAAGCTCGCGCTCGAGTCGCGCGATCCGTTCCTGAACGCGACGACGGTCCACTTCCAATTGCGTTTCCCCTGGACCGCGCGTGCCGATCCCGCCGGTCTGCCGCGACAAGTGGTGCCACATGCGCGTCAGTCGCGGCAACAGATATTGCAGTTGCGCCAGCTCAATTTGCAACCGGCCTTCGCGGCTGCGCGCCCGCTGTGCAAAGATGTCGAGAATCAGTTGGGTGCGATCGAGCACTTTGCGCGCGAGTAAATTTTCCAGATTGCGCCCCTGCGCCGGCGAGAGTTCATCGTCGAAAATCACGGAAGTGATTTCTCGATCTTGCAACGAATGCTTGATCGCTTCCGCTTTGCCTTTGCCGATGTAATACGGCGCGGTCGGCTTCTGCAGTTTTTGCGTAACAGTATCGACCACTTCCGCGCCGGCGGAGTTCGCCAGCTCCGCCAATTCCTCGAGCGAATCCTGCAGGTCCCATTTCGAGACGCCTTGTTTCTCGAGACCGATTAAGAGCGCGCGCTCGTGAGTTTTTTTCGGACGTGTTTCAATCATTCCCTGGCGCACGAGCAAGACGCGCCCGTTGCGAAATCCATTTCACAGCTTCGATGTGACTTAGAAGCGATAAATTCAGCGGTGGAAAATTAGTTTGCCGCCGAAACCAGGTCAACTGCCTTTTGGCGTAACGGCGAGTCGCTTGTTGAATCGCGGCCACGCATTGCTGGATCGACATCTTACCGTCGAGCAACTCGCGAATCTCGCGCAAGCCAATCATCTTCGACGCCGTTTCGCTCATCGCGCCGGCCGCACGCACTTCTTCGATAACGTCATTCTCAAATATCGCTTCCACGCGGCGATTGATCCGCTTATAAAGTTCATCTCGATCCCGGAAAACGAAAACACCGTCACTCGCAACGCTTTCATTCCACGCAATGCGTTGCGCGGAAGCGGGCTTTCCACTGAGCAAGCAAATTTCCAACGCACGAATGACGCGTCTTCGATTCTTCATATCGATCTTGCGCGCGCTTTCCGGATCAAGATCGACCAGCCGACGCCGCAATTGATCGAGGCTCAATTTACTCAATTTTGCGCGCGTCTTCGGATCCGATCCGGGCGCAGCCGACAATCCGTGCGTCAAGGCTTTGACGTAAAGTCCGCCGCCACCGACAACAATTGCGAGTTTCCTCCGCGATTGGATTTCTGCGATTGCTTCGAGCGCGAGCTTCCGAAATTTTTCCGCGTTCATCTCTTTCGAGATCGAGATCGTGCCGACGAGATGATGCGGCGCTTTTGCCAGCGTCGTTGCGTTCGGTTTTGCCGTCAGCAAATCGAGCCCGCGATAAATTTGGAATGCGTCCCCGCTGACGATTTCAGCGCCAAGCGTCGCCGCAACGTCCGCCGCGATCTCCGATTTGCCGGTCGCGGTGGGCCCGACAATGAAAAAGACGCCGCGCATAAAAACAAATCGGGAGACGCGCGCTTCAATCAGCGCCACGTCTCCCGACTAAAATCACAGGCTGCGCTTAATCGTGTGAGTGCTCGCTCGATTTCGCGCCACTGACCACGAGCTTGCGCCCGAGGAATTCCTTGTCGTGCAGTTCCTCCACCGCCCGCTTGGCCTCGTCGATCGTCTGCATTTGCACGAAAGCGAAACCTTTCGAGCGCTGGTTGTGGCGATAGCTCACCACTTCGGCGTTTTGGACGTGGCCGACACCATTGAAGAGCTCGAAGAGATCGCTTTCGGTTGCGTCGAAGGACAAATTGCCGACGTAAAGACGCGGCGAAGTGACTTCGACTGGCTCAGGTTTACGCGCTGGCCGCGAT
>JALYKJ010000351.1 GCA_030774845.1 Verrucomicrobiota bacterium | reverse complement strand
CCCTTTACGGGTTCCGCTCCAATTTTTTTCATCTGCCGCTCATTTTTATAATGGCGAGCGTGTTCGATGAGGAAGACGTCAGAAAATTTGGCTGGTGGATCCTTGTCCTGATGGTTCCGATGAGCTTGGTCATGGTAGCGCAGTTCGAAGCGTCGCCGGATTCGTTCATCAATCGCACGGCCGGCTTGGGCGAAGCGGAACAGCTCACCGCCGGTGGCGGCAAGATTCGTCCGCCCGGAACGTTTTCGTTTATTTCGGGGCCAGTGTTTTACATGAGTTTGGCAGCCGCGTTTGTCATTTACGGCGCGCTGACCCGAACGGTTTACAAGAACTGGCTCTTGATTTTGTCCGGCACGGCTTTGGTTATCGGCATCTCGGTATCCGGGAGCAAATCATCGGTCGCTTCCGTGCTCCTCGTCGTCCTCGCCGTCGCCGTCATTCTCATCGTTCGACCTCGAGCAGTGAATCGATTTGGTTGGACGCTCGTCATCGCTGTCGTCGGTGCCTTAATTCTTAGTCGCTTTCCAATCTTCAAGGAAGGCGTGAGAAACTTGTCAGAACGATTTACCTCGGCGGCCGAGGCTGCTGAAACCACGGTCGTTTGGGGAATGATCGATCGGGTAATCAGTGGATTCACGGAAGGTTTTAAAAACATCGATCGCTGTCCATTTCTCGGTTACGGACTTGGCATTGGCACTAATGTTGCCGGTCGCATTCTCCTCGGTCGGCCCGCATTTCTACTTGCGGAAAATGAATGGTCGCGCGTTCTATGGGAAAGCGGCCCAGTTCTGGGCCTCGCATTTTTGCTTTGGCGAACGCTCTTAATGCTGCAGCTCGGACGCTTGAGTTTCATCGCACTGAGACGCGACGCCCTTCTTCCCATCCTTCTTTTTGGTTCCGGTTTTGTCGTGCTCTTGAATGGACAACTTGGTCAACCCACCACTCTCGGATTCGCCGCGTTTGTTAATGGTCTTTGCCTGGCCGCCACTCGGCCTCGTGTCACCGATTCTTCCGCAACCCCGCTGCCCGCAACAGATCTGCCGGTCGCAAAACCGCTCCCGCGCAGATCGGTTTACGCAAATCGTCTGCACGGGCCCGAGATCGGCGCCGAATACAACAATGGTTCTGCTGATCGGTAATTACCCGCTCGATCGGCAGCAAAGCATGCAGCGTTTCGGAACGATGATGCTGCATGGCCTCAACGCCTCCGGAATTCCCGCGACGCTAATCGCGCCCCAGCCGTTTTTCGGAAAATTTCGCGGCGCCGGCGGTTTTGTCGCCAAATGGCTGGGTTACATCGACAAGTTCGTTTTATTTCCGCGGCGACTTCTGGCCGCGCTCGCGAAGGAAAGGCCGTTCATCGTTCATATTTGCGATCACTCGAACGCGATGTACGGCGGCTGGATAAAGCACTCGCCCGTGGTTGTAACTTGCCACGATCTTCTCGCTGTCCGCGGCGCACTCGGTGAGGAAACAAATTGTCCGGCGTCGCTGACCGGAAAGCTCTTGCAACGTTGGATTCTGCGCGGTCTTCGTAATGCGGACGAGGTCGTGTGCGACTCGCAGGCCACTGAAACAGACGCGCGTCGTCTCGTTTCACATGGTGCCGGTTCGCCGAAGGTGGAGACGGTGTGCCTGGGCCTGAATTATCCGTTTCGTAAATTGGCGGAAGCAGAAGTTTTAGCCCGTCTGAAAAACATTCCAGGTTTCAGCCAGGAAATTCCCTTTGTTCTACATATCGGCTCCAATTTGCGCAGAAAAAATCGAGATGGTGTGCTCCGAATTTTCGCGCTCTGCAAAGAGGAGTGGAACGCGCACCTTGTCTTTGTCGGCGACCCGCTGACGCCGGAATTATTTTCGTTGGCGGAAAGCCTCGGAATTTCTGATCGCGTAACGCAAGTGCCCGACGCTTCTGACGAATTGCTCGAGGCGCTTTATAATCGCGCCGTCGCGCTGCTGTATCCTTCGCGCTTCGAAGGTTTCGGTTGGCCGGTCATTGAGGCGCAAGCCTGCGGTTGTCCGGTTGTCTGCAGCAACGCCGGTCCGTTGCCGGAAGCGGCGGGCGACGCTGGTCTTTTCCACGATCCGAATGACGAAGCCGGCTTCGCGACCGATCTCCTTCGGTTGCATGATCCCGCCCAACGCGCGATTTGGAGTGAAAAGAGTTTGCGCAACACTGAACGCTTTTCGACGACTGGGATGATCTCGCACTACATCGACATCTATCGCAGTCTGGGAGCGCAATTGTGAAAACCATCTTGATGCTGCTTGGCTTCCTTCTGCCCTGGAAATTGCGGCGGTCGTTTCTCGAAAAACAATTCAACTACAAAATCCATCCGAGCGCGCGCATTGGATGGGCGTGGATTTTTCCAACCCGCCTGATCATGGAAGAGGGCAGCCGGATCGGCGCCGCGACTGTGTGCAAGAACATCGATCTCCTCCATCTCAAACCATACGCTTCCATCGGCCGCGGCAATTGGATCACCGGCTTTCCGCTCGGTCCATCGCGCCATTTTGCGCACCAAACAGACCGCCGTCCGGAGCTGATCCTTGGCGAGCACTCGGCCATCACCAACCGTCACCTGCTTGATTGCACGAATTCGGTTACCATCGGCCGGTTCACCACATTCGCCGGATTTCATTCACAGATCATCACTCATAGCATCGACATCGAACAAAATCGGCAATCCTCGAAGCCGGTACGCGTGGGCGATTATTGTTTTGTCGGGACCAATTGCGTGTTGCTCGGCGGAAGCGCATTGCCGGACTTTTGCATTCTCGGCGCGAAATCTCTGCTCAAGAAAGACTTCACCGATACCTATCAGCTTTACGGCGGCGTCCCGGCGCGGCCGATAAAATCGCTCTCGCGCGACTGCAAATATTTTCAGCGGACGGAAGGTCTCGTTGTCTAGCGCATTGAAGATTCTGCAATTGGTACACACGCTCGATCCGAGCGTAGGCGGCGTGGCGGCATCAGTGTTCGCGCTCAGTCGCGGGCTCGCGCGCCGCGGACACAACGTCGACATCGTGGTGCTGGACGAACCGTCCGCGGCGTGGATCAAAAATGTCGATCTAACCGTGCATGCGCTCGGCTCTGGCCTGACGAGTTATCGATATTCGCGCGCGCTCCTGCGGTGGCTGCGAGAACATGGTGGCGACTACGATCGCGTGATCGTGAACGGCATCTGGCAATACTTGAGCTTTGCTGCCTGGCGGCGTTACGCCGGTTCATCGATTCCTTACTACGTGTTTCCCCACGGCATGCTCGATCCGTGGTTTAAGGAGACGTTTCCGCTGAAGCATTTTAAAAAATGGCTCTACTGGCCGTGGGCAGAACATCGCGTCTTGCGCGATGCCGCTGCTGTGATCTTCACCTGCGAGGAAGAACGCTTGCAGGCACGCAAATCGTTCTGGCTTTATCGCGCTCGCGAAAACGTTTCACTGCTCGGAGTTGAAGCGTCGCCGATTTCGCCGAATGCGAAATCGGAATTTCTCTCACGCTATCCCCAGTTACAGAACACGCGAAATTTTCTTTTCCTCGGACGATTACATCCAAAAAAAGGCTGCGACATTTTGCTCGATGCCTTTGCGCGACTCAGCTCGCGTGAATCGACTTCGCTGATCTTGGCCGGACCGGATCAAATTGGTTGGGAAACCGATCTGCGAAAACAGGTCGAGCGGCTGAATTTAAC
>JALYKJ010000350.1 GCA_030774845.1 Verrucomicrobiota bacterium | reverse complement strand
TTGATGGAGAAGGAGCTGAAATATCTCCACGAAGAGCTGGACAATCCGGCGAAACCGTTCGTGGTCATCATGGGCGGAGCGAAAGTGTCCGATAAAATCGGCGTGCTCAAGGCGCTGATGAAAAAAGCGGACGCGATCCTGATCGGCGGCGCAATGGCCAACACATTTTTCAAAGCCGAGGGAATTCCGATTGGCGCGAGCCGCGTGGAAGCGGACAAAACAAATCTGGCGACTGAGCTTGTCGATCTTGCGAAGCAGCGCGGCCTCAAATTTCTCCTGCCGCTCGATGTTGTCGAAGCCCAGGAAATTCGCGCCGGCGCGCCGACTCGAAACACCAGTCGACTTTCGCGCGAGCACGGAATCACTGACGGCTGGCAGGCTGTCGATATCGGGAACGCGACGATTGCGTTGTTTGAGGAGGAAATCGCAAAGGCGAAAACGATTCTGTGGAACGGCCCGGTTGGCATTTTTGAAATTCCAGATTTTGCGGAAGGCACAATTGCGATCGCCGAAGCGCTTGCAAAATCGGGCGCGACTACGGTCATCGGCGGCGGCGATTCGGTCACGGCCGTGAAACAAGCTGGCCTGGCCGACAAAATGAGTTTTATTTCGACCGGCGGCGGCGCGTCGCTCGAATTGCTCGAAGGAAAAGAATTGCCGGGGGTTGCGGCGTTAACCGAGAAGACGTAGCTCGTGGGCGATTCGACAGATCCGTTACCGCGCGTCGCGCAGGCCGGCGGCTACGGACGGCAATATCCGCATCGCGGTCACTATTTTTTTAACGCAACGATTGGCGCGCTGGCTTTTGTCGGCGCGTGTTTTGTTTTGCACGCAATCTTGCCCTCTCCGGAAGTGCCGGGAGTGACGCCGAAGCTGCGCTATTTCATCGAGCACAAAGATGAGTTCGATACGCTCTTCATCGGCTCCAGTCATATTTATCGTCATGTCGATCCTCTCACTTTCGACCAGGTCGCGGCCGAACACGGATTGGCGACGCGCAGTTTCAATCTGGCGATCGGAGGCATGCATCCGCCGGAAAGTTTTTATGTGCTCGACCAAGTGTTACGTGCCGGGCCGACGAAATTGAAATGGGTTTTCGTGGAACTGGAGGACCTCTATCCGAAATGGACGAAAGAAAATCGCGATACGCGCCGATTCCTTTACTGGCATAACTGGCCGCTCACATCGCTGGCCGTGGCCAAGACGATCCATTTCGACGAGCGGCGGTGGTGGAAAATTCCGTGGCAGACTCTCCGATCCCGCACCGCGCGGGTGCATCTCGCCACGTTCCTCAAAAATTTGACCAATGTTGGCGGCGCGAAAGATTTTGAGGACTGGCTCGCGGTGCGCGCGCAGGGCGATTCCAATAGCGAAGAGTTCGATCAGGGACGCGGGTACAAACCGCGTCCTGATATCATGTCGATCGATCAAGCCCGGCAATATCGCGAGCAGCTGCAACGATCGACCGCGACGGCCGGTCAGCGTTTTCTCGACCCGGTGACCGACAAGGGTTATCGCGATTGTGCGCGGCAAATTCGGGACGGTGGCGCGACACCCATCTTTGTCGTCTCGCCCGGCTCGTCGCAAATCGAGCCGCGTTTTCATGATCCGGGTTCACCAGGAGTCGTTCTCGCCTTCAACAAGGCGAATAATTATTCCGCGTTGTACGATCCGCGTGTTCGCGCCGATCCCCAACACCTGACCGGCGAAGGCGCGCAGGAATTCACCCGGCTATTGGCCGAGCGGTTCAAGACCGAAGTGGCCAGAGGGGAATAGGACGATGCTCTTCATCGAATTTCGTTTTCTCTGGTTTTTCCTTCTGGTTTTCGGGGTCTTTTGGTGCCTTCGCAGCAACACCGCTAGAAAGATCTGGCTGCTGATTGCGAGTTATTCCTTCTACGCGGCGTGGAACTGGAAATTTCTTTTCCTGCTGATGGGTTCGACGTTGGTTGATTACGTCGTCGGCAGAATGTTGGCGCGAACGAAAAATTCGTCCGCGCGGCGCGGCTGGCTGATCTTAAGTCTTACCGTCAATCTGGGAACGATCGCGATTTTCAAGTACTACAACTTCTTCATTACATCGGCCGCGACCTTTTTGGCGTGGCTCGGGCTTCCGGCAA
>JALYKJ010000349.1 GCA_030774845.1 Verrucomicrobiota bacterium | reverse complement strand
GGTGTCGAAGATTTTCGTGTCGTAATGCGAACAGAGTAAAAACAAATCGTTCCCTTTCCCACTCGCGCCGAATCGCGCGATTAGATTTACGAAGTGAACCTGACCGCGTGGAGTGGCGTCCGTAAACGGTTGCTCCGTTACATTCCAACCGGCAGCTTTGAGTTGTTCCTTAATATAGGCGCGCGATTTTTCAATCGGGTCGGACTCCGGTGGTCGCGGACCGAAATCGACCAGTCGCTGCACGTGGGCCAACGCTTTATCGCCGGAAAATTGCGCCCAAATTTTATCCGGGGACGCTTTGGCGCAGGAAGCGGCGAGAAATAGGCACCCAAACGACAGACTCACTCGCCCAAAAGAAAACGACATCTAAAAATCCGCTCAGCGATCGCTGGAGCTCAAACCAACAATGCTCAAGATGCGCTGGAGATCGTCATCGCCGTAGTACTCGATTTCGATCCGGCCGCGTTTCGGTCCATGACGAATCGCGACGTTGGTGCCTAGATGTTGACGCAATTTGTCCTGCAAATCAGCGATGGTCGCTGACGTAACCGTGATTTCCGCAGTCCGGCGCGCGCGTTTCTTCCAGCCGCCGAGCTGCCGCGCAACGAGACGTTCGGTTTGGCGCACGCTCGCGTTGCGACGCAAAATCGTCTCGGCGAACCGCAATTGTTCCTCCGGCGCTTTGACGCCGAGCAGAACTTTGGCGTGTCCAACCGAAAGCAAATCCTGCGCGACCCAGGTTTGGATCTGCGGATGTAGATCGAGCAATCGAATCGCATTTGCGACGGTGGCACGGCTGCGGCCGACCTTGAGCGCGATGTCCTCCTGTCGCATTCCGAATTCTTCGGCGAGCCGGGAGTAGCCTTGAGCTTCTTCGATTGGATTCAGGTCGGTTCGCTGGAGGTTCTCGATCAAAGAAAGCTCGAGCACTTCCAAATCGCTCGCTGTCCGCAGGATGACCGGAACTTCGGAGAGGCCGACCTCCTGGGCGGCGCGCCAGCGTCGCTCACCCGCGATCAGTTCGTGGCGCCCGTCGATGCGCCGGACAATGAGCGGCTGAATGATTCCGTGTTGTCGAATTGAATCGACCAATTCCTGCAACGCTTCAGGCGCGAAATTTTTCCGCGGCTGCAACGGACTCGGAGCAATCGCGGCCAGCCGCACCTGGTGGACCGACTCGCCAAGATCGACATCTTGCCGAACCGGCGCGGGGCGAGTCCCGATGAGCGCGCCCAGACCCTTGCCGAGACCGGTCTTCGCCATCTTCGCCATGTGGGTGAGGCTATCGGAAGCGCTCGGATAACGCAAATAGCAATCAAAAACCCGCGAGTTGGTTGCGTGGCCTTTAGCTGACAGATAGCATGCGGCAATGTGGCGCGCGCCGGAAGTCTTCACTCTCGGACACTCTCCCGATCCGGACGACGCTTTCATGTTTTACGCAATCGCGAAAAATAAGATCGATCTCCGCGGGTATCGTTTCGAGCACCGGCTGGAAGACATTCAAACGCTGAACGAGCGAGCACTTCGGGGCGAACTGCATATTTCCGCGATTTCCATTCACGCCTACGCTTACGTCGCGGAAAAATATGCGCTGCTTCCTTGCGGCGCGAGCATGGGCGACGGTTATGGACCGATTGTGATCGGAAAGGGTTCGACGCCGTCGAATGAAGATGTCGATCCTCGAAAATGGTTAAGGGATCGCGTAATCGCTGTGCCCGGTCGCATGACCAGCGCGTATCTGGCGCTGCAACTTTATCTCGGCGACTTCAAACACGTCGTGGTGCCGTTTGATCAAATTTTCGATGCGGTGAAAACGAGTCGTGCCGATGCAGGATTAATTATTCACGAAGGGCAGTTGACCTATGGACAATCAGGCTTCACGAAAATTGTCGATCTTGGCGAATGGTGGAAGCAAGAAACCGGGCTGCCATTGCCGCTTGGCGGAAACGTTATTCGAAAGGATACCCCCGCGGATGTTCGACGCGATCTCTTGGAAATCGTGCGTGAAAGCATCGACTTCGGTCTGGCACATCGCGAGGAAGCAGTGCAACACGCATTGCCTTACGCACGCGACATGAACGAAAAGCTGGCGAGCAAATTCATCGGCATGTACGTGAACGATTTTACTCGGGATTACGGCGAGACCGGGCGCGCTGCGATCCGCAGATTTCTAGGCGACGCGCGACGCGCGGGCTACATCGACAATCTGGCTGAAATCGAATTCGTCGATTAACGAGCGAGGTTATTTCTTCGGCTTCTCCGCTTTATCGACCTGCTTCATTACAAACATTTTGACGCGACTGAATTCCTTTTGGAAGCCATTAGTGAAGTCGTGCGTGCCGTATTCAAAAAGGACTACGAAGCAAAACGTGAAGAAGATAAACAGAGCGATCCAGAATATCCCGCGCAACAATGACATGGCCGCAAGCCTAACTGAGGCCGAGTTTTAGGTCAATCTAGGCTGCCTGCGACAAACTTCGGATTGATCGGCCTCGGAGAACTGCCAAGCTAATCGGTCATGCGCGTTCCGTTGCTGGATCTGAGCGAACAATACCGTGCGCTATCGGACGAGATTCGCGCAGCGATCGATGAAGTATTGGCCAGCCAGCGATTTATCCTGGGCCCGAAGCTGGAGGAATTCGAGAAAGCGGCTGCGCATTATTGCGGCGCGCCGCACGCCGTTGGCATTTCATCCGGAACAGACGCGCTCCTGGCTGTCTTGATGGCGCTCAAAATCGGACTTGGCGACGCCGTGATTACCACGGCCTACTCTTTTTTTGCGACCGGCGGTTGTATTGCGCGCGTCGGAGCGACTCCGGTTTTCATCGACATCGACCCCGAGACCTACAACATTTCGGCAAAGGCGCTGAAGTCGTACATTGCTGAGCGTTGTCATCGAGTTGAGGGAAGATTGCTCAACGAAAATCGACAAACGGCTTGCGCACTCGTTCCGGTTCACCTTTTCGGTTTGTGCTGCGATATGAATGAAATGCTCGCGGTCGCGCGCGAGCATAATCTGCTGCTGATCGAAGATGCGGCTCAGGCCATCGGCGCCGATTACCCGCTCGATGGTGGATCAGCCAAAACTGGCAC
>JALYKJ010000348.1 GCA_030774845.1 Verrucomicrobiota bacterium | reverse complement strand
ATCCCCTCGCCTGTCTAGATGGACTACGGCGTTTATCGCTACGACGAACCGTACGCGCGCCCCGTTCGGCGCCGGATCAATTACTTTGGCTGGACCGTTGCCATTTTGCTGCTGACCGGGTTCGCGTTCGCGGCGTGGCTCGGCAGCTTTTACATCTTTAGCCAACCGGAGCGGCCGGACAGTTATCGTATTCTGCAAAAATTGCACAAGATTGAACCGCCCAAGCGATTTGAGCTAACCGCGGCGCCGGCCGGCGAATTTTTAAGCGCGAAACAGCTTTACGATCGCTACAACGCCCTGGGCACAGCTGAGCTGACCAAAACGAACGCGGAGCTCGCACGAAATTATATTCGCAATTTCCAACAAGTGCGCGGACTCGTGCCCTACGTGGTTGGCCGCTACGTGATCATGGAGGCGCGCGAGCTCAGCTCGAGCGATTTGTTCACCTCCGGAATGGTGGCGTTAACAGGCTCAGTCGAGAGCCCGGAGCTGTTGATGGAGCATCTTTATCCGGCCGAGCCGCAAACCGTCCCGTTGATCAAACAAACTCTGAGCACCGGTCTGGAACTCAAACTCGATCGCGCCCACGATCTTTCTGCCGTCATTCACGTCGAACGATTTGCCGATGGGCGGATCATGCTGACTTCGGTCCCGTTGCTTTATGGAACTTACACGGTGATGCGCGGCACCGGCACTTTCAGTCTGGAACCGCCGCTGAGTCTGAATCTTGAAGCAGGCTGGCCGTTGTTTAGGGAACAAGCACGGTTGCGCGGCGAAATGCACTATGCGCAATTCCTACAAGGAGCACCGCGCGCTCAGACACCGGCACAGGCTGCGATTCCGGGTTTCGCTCAAAGTGGGACGCCGCCGCCGCCGGAAAATCAGCTCGTGCGCGTCGAAGCGGCTAAAGCGGTCGAGACTCCAGCGATGGTGCAAGTTCCGCCGAAAAAAGGAAAAACCGGCGCAAAAGCAACGCCAACTCCGAAAGGCAAGTTGGCCAAAGGCAAATCGACCTCGCAACCTTCAGCCTCAGCGACACCATTAGTAGTCGCGGAAAGATCGACATCCGCCCCGACGGCGCCATCACCGATCGTTCAAACATCACCGCCTCCTGCACCGGCGAAAAAGCCAACTCCAGCTCCGCCGGCTGCGACACAGTCAGCACCAGAGATCGCGCTTGCTCAGCCGGTTGAAACTCCAGTGCGTGCGCAACCGGTGCAGCCGGATGCTCCCGACGTCGGCACATTGGCATCGACCACCGGCGGCGGAAGTTGGAAAACTTTTCCGCCGGGTAAAATGCCGCTCGGGCGTCTCATCGCCACCAGCGACCTCAAGGAAATTGCCGATCGCGGAACAGCGGGCGAGCGGATTTACTTGAAAGGACAATTCGTCGTGAATTTCTCCGACGCGAATCGCGCAGTCCTCCGGCCGCGCGGCAAGCTGACCGATTCCGTCCTCCATTTCGGCGCCGCGCCGACGCGCATCATTGTCGAATTTCCCGCCGGCTACACGCCGCCACAACCGGGATCTACAGTGAGCCGCGACGAAGCGCGTCCTTTTGAGATCACTGAAGTGCGGAAACAGGAAGACGGACAACTCAACGTGTTCGCCCGCGAAATCATGCAGTAACAGTGAGTGTAGCGGCGGCCGTGTCGGCCGCGATTTCTGCTCCCTGCCTATTCGCTGCCGTTTGTTTCCAAGATTACTTTTCCGTCGGAAATCTCGAATGTCTTGAGATTGTTCTCGCCCGTCCAATCTGAGACATAATGTTTGAACGACCAGGAGCCGTACTGCCAGCTAAGGAATTCTTCTCCCACCGGCCGGCCGTTGACGATGATGCTGGTGATTCGCGCGTCGTCCGGCTTTGCGCTCGGGGCCGACTGGACTGAGCACTGCGCGTTAATATAACGTCCGGTCAGCCATCGCGCCTTTCCGAGAGGCATACTCAACTGCAAATGCGCGGTGTTGTCTTCAATCGTCACATAAGCGTTGCCGCGCAGCTTCGGCTCGGACGCAATCAGCGCATTGAGATCGTCGGCGCTCAATTCGATCCGTGCGGCTTCGTGGGCATGGGCGGCTTTTTCGAAAGCATCCCAGCGGGCTCGCACCGCTTCTTCTTCTTCGGCCGTGGCCTGGCTCGCGGGCAAACGTTCGTGATGCGCGGAAAAATATTCGGTGCGCAAATACTTCGCTGCGAAATAAGTGCCGCCGACAAAGGCCAAACCAAGCAGAATGAAAAAGACAACAAGAATCAGACAACCTTTGGCAAAACAACCGAGCCCGCGCTGCGGCGGTGGCGGTTCGATCCAAGAAGAGCTGCCGTTCATCGCGCTCACTCCTTTTCCATTTTTGCCTGCGCCTCAATCAGCTTGTCGTACAAAGCGCGCAATCCTTCCGAAATCGTTTTCGTTCCGGCGAGCATCGGCATGAAATTCGTGTCGCCTTTCCAGCGCGGCACGATGTGGATGTGCAAATGATCGACCACTCCCGCGCCCGCGCATTCGCCAAGATTCAAACCGACATTGAAGCCTTGCGCTCGCGTCGCCGCGCGCAATAGCGCTTGCGCGTGCGTGACCAAATTCCAAAGCTCGACAATTTCATTTTCGCCTAGCGACGAAAGCTCCGCCGTCTTCCGATAAGGCACTGCCATCAAATGGCCGACCGAGTAGGGGTAACGGTTCATCATCAAAAACGCCGTTTTCCGCCGCGTAATCACCAAATGGGCGGCGTCATCGCTCGCCCGAGCTGCGGCCATGAGAAATTCCATGTCGCGCGGTTCCTTCTCGAAATATTCCACCCGCCACGGCGCCCACAGCGTTTCGATTTCTTTTTTCGGGAATTGCTCCATCGACATCTAAAGACTGCGCGCGAGACTAGAATGCCACCCGGGAAAGTCGAGCATTTTGAGCCGCTAGCGCGTGAGCAAAACGTAGTTGGGGCGATGGAGATTTTTGCGCTCAACGGATTCAAACCGGCGCGTCGAGTCATGGAGTTCACGCATCAACTGCGGTGCTTGGTTTGCTGGCACTGCCAGCGCATCAATTTCACCGGAGTTCCATTCCGCGACGGCCACGTCGGGTTTCAAAAAATGCGGACGCGTCAGATAAAGCGGTAATCCCTCATCGCTCTTGCCGACCGCTTCGTATCGCCAGTGGTTAGCCGCCGCTTCTCCGCGAACTTGCCGGCCAAAGATCGACAATGCATCGCGATGATCGCGATAGCCGCTCACGACTCTGCTCGTGGCGTAACCAGCGCTCAAGAGAATGGCGATTGCCAACGTCGCCGCGGCCAATCGAAAATTTCGCGCGCGATGTCTCTCATCATTCAAGAAGCGCGCAGTTTGAGCAGCGACCAGCAAACAAAGCGGCGGGATGACTGGGAAAATTCGATCTACGCGTTTCGATGGAATCAGCGACATCAATACGAGCCCACCGATGCTCCAACAAATTAGCCAAAATGTAGCGGGCGACATTTCGTGGAAAACAGCGCGAACCTTCCAGCCCCGCGCGCGAAGATCGACAATCGCCAGTCCGATTAGGACTGCGCTCCATGGAAAAAATTTGTGAAGCAGATGCGGCAGATAGAAGAAGAACGATTGCGCGCGATGGACGTGCGTGCCGACTTCACCAAAGCGCGCGAGAAATTCGCGGACGATCACCAGTTCATAAAACCGCGGAACCCAAAGCCATCCCGCGA
>JALYKJ010000347.1 GCA_030774845.1 Verrucomicrobiota bacterium | reverse complement strand
CCTGCGGGCCGAGAAGGAACGGAAGGTCTTCCAGCCTGAGGAAATCAGCGCTTGGACCGCGCAGCTGTGCGACGCGCTAGACTACGCACACAATCACGCCAGAATCATTCATCGCGATTTAAAGCCGGCTAACCTGATGGTGAATCAGAAAGGCGATCTCAAAGTGTCCGACTTCGGGATTGCGCACAGCATCGGCGACTCGATGAGCAAGCTCACGATGGAACAAGGCCGCAGCGGCACGCTCGTTTACATGAGTCCGCAACAACTGGATGGCGAACGCGGCACGCACTTGGACGACATCTACTCGTTAGGCGCAACGCTTTATGATCTCCTCACCGGGAAACCGCCGTTCTACTCGGGTAACATCGACCGGCAGATTCACGAGCGCGTCGCGCCCTCGATGACGGAGCGGCGCAAAGAATTCAACGTCGAGCCGGCCTTGGTTCCAGGAGGCCATGGCGCAGATCTACACTCTACTGGGAGATGCGGATCACGCGATTCCTATTCTCAAGCGGCTGCTGCAGATACCCTATGGGGGTGGGCGTATACCTTATGCGGGTGCGATTACTCCGGCACTGCTGCGAATCAATCCGATATGGGATCCGATCCGCAACGATCCTCGCTTTCAGGAATTGGCCGCGGAAAAGAAACCGTGAACCCAAAAAAATTTCTCCAAACTCGCGGTATGTGTCGTTAAAGAAGCACTTCTAAGAAATTTATTCGATTTCTCAGCGACCAGGTTTGATGAAGAATTTTTAGTCGCTGTGCCTGTCTTCAATTCCTTGTTGGACGTTCGGCGTCGGGTGTTCGAGCTTTTCTGACTTCAATGGTTTTGAAATCGGACAGCGCGTTGGTCATCGTCGGCCACGGCTCGACGGTGAATCCGGATTCGAGCGCGCCGACGCTGGCGCATGCGGCGGAAATTCGGCGCCGAAAAGTTTTTGTCGATGTTGCATGCGCCTTCTGGAAAGAGGAGCCGAGCCTGCGTGATGCGCTTTTTCTGTTTGATCCCGAGGAAATTCGCGAAGTTTACGTAGTGCCCAATTTCATCAGCGAAGGTTATTTCACGGAGACGGTGATTCCGCGTGAGCTGGAGTTGAATGGGCGAATCACAGAACGCCCGAACGGGCAGATCTGGACGTATTGTGAACCGGTCGGCAGTCATCCGCTGATGACGGAGTTGCTGGTGCAGCGCGCACGTGACATTGCACCCGGCGTTTCCGAAAACGAGACGAGTCTCTTAATTGTGGCGCACGGAACCGATTTAAACGAGAACAGCGCGGTCGCGGCGAAACGCGAAGCGGAAAAAATTCGGGCGCTGGGGCGCTATGCCAACGTGCTCAATGTTTACATGGAAGAATTTCCGCTCGTCTCCGATTGGAAAGTACTGACGAGCACTCCGAACGTGGTGGTAGTCCCATTTTTTATTTCCGACGGCCTTCACAGTTACGAAGACATTCCGATCTTGCTCGGAATTGCCGAGGCTCGCCAAGGCGAGTCCATCCATCAGCGGAAAAGATCGACATCGGGTGCTGAACGGAAAAGCGAGGAAATCTTTCGGCGCGGCCCGTACAAGATCGACAATCGCTCGCTTTTTTATGCGAGCTCGATCGGCACGGATCCGCGGGTGGCGGATATCATCGTCGAACAAGCGGCGGCGGGTGAGACGAGCGGGTCCCGGAATTAACCTAAGAAAAGTTGCACGCGCGTCCGGCCTCGCAATCTTTCCTGACCTAGCAACGGGACGTTATCCATCTATGCACGCTGAGACGTTGAAAAAACTCCAGGACATCGGGGGTTTTGTTCTCGCGAGCGGCTGCGCAAAGAAGAGCCTGAAACAGGTCGCCGAAATGATTCGGGCGGCGCGCGATTATCGGTTCATCGCCATTTACAAGATCGTGAATGCCGAATTTGTGATTCTGGCCGGCACCGGCAAAGAGCCGCCGGCTTATCCGCGCTTCCCAAGTACCCAGGGATTATGCGGTGCCGCATTGGAATCGGGAAAAGCAATTGTGGTCGGCGACGTTCAGAAAGATAAGCGCTACCTGCCGACGTTTCACACGACGCGTTCCGAGATCATCGTCCCGATGAGAAATGAACACCGTCACATCGTGGGCATGCTCGACGCCGAAAGCGACAAAGTGAACGCGTTCGGCGACGAAGATAAACAATTTCTCGAACGTGCGGCTGGTTTGATTGCGCATTGTCTGGCCTGACTGGCGCAATGCCACTTGAAAGAGCGCTCGTCGCAGTTCTTAGCGAGAACAGTCGATTCGGTCAGATTTTCATTCAGCGAACAGGCTCAGGTGGCTTCGTTCTTTGTCACCGCGACGACGAAAATGCCCGTGATTTGGAAATTCTTGGGAAAGCGGACGACGCGATCGAGATCGCGCGATACGACGATGCGGGAAAATATCGGCCGCTGAAAACCGCGCCGAACTTGCGGCACGGCTGGCGAATGGAACTTGTCGATCTTAGGGAGTTGCGACGCGCGTTGGATTATTTTTATCCGGGAAGACTGGCCATGCTGGCGGCATGGACGGAAAATCGCCTGAGCACAACACCGCTGCGCGAAACGTTGGATCGGCAATCGGGGATGTACCGAGTCGCGGCGAAAATTTCGGATGAGCAAATCGACGAGGTCGTTGGAAATTTCTGTAAATCAGCCGGCGGCTGTCTGCGAACGATTTTGTGGAAGCGCGACGCGCGCGGCACAATTCCGTCGATAAGGTTACCGTCGGAAAAATTTGATCCGACCCATGACCAATCCGGACGCGGCGAAAATACGATTCCACTGCTTTGTCAGGAAGCGTGCAATCTGCTCGTGGCGGAATGCCGCAAAATCGTCAAAGGCGAAGCTGACGAATGATCATTCGCGCGCGAGTCGTCGTCACGATGGATGGTCCGCCGATCGAGAACGGCGCGGTCGCGGTTTCGGGGGATCGGATTGTGGATGTTGGAAAGTTTTCCGAAATCTCGAACCAGCATTCGACCGAGGAGGTCGTCGATCTTGACAATCAAGCACTTCTGCCGGGCCTCATCAACGCGCATTGCCATCTGGATTACACGTGCCTGCGCGGCAAAATTTCGCGACCAGAATCGTTTACCGATTGGATTCGCGCAATCAACGCCGAGAAAGCCAAACTTTCCGTGGCGGATTATGTCGCATCGATCAACGAAGGTTTTGCGGAAGCGACGCGCTTCGGAACGACGACGATCGCGAACCTGACCGCGTTTCCGGAATTGATTTCGCGAATTGAACCGCCAATTCGGACGTGGTGGTTCGCGGAGTTGCTCGATGTGCGTGATCCGAGTCGCGCCAATGAAATTGTCGATCTTGCGGTCGAGAAATTGAAATCGGCAGAGCATTGGGGGCTGGCACCGCACGCGCCGTTTACGGCGTCGGCAAAGATATATCGGCGCTGTGAAGAAATTGCACGGCGCGAAAATATTTTACGGACAACGCATTTGGCGGAATCGCGCGAGGAGATGTCGATGTTTCGGGACGCGAGCGGAACGCTATACGATTTCTTGAAACAAATCGGTCGCGACATGGCTGATTGCGGTCGTAAAACTCCGCTGAGTCAGTTCACAGAAATAGTAAGAGAGTGTACTCGTTCGTCTCCCGACTCACTCGCCGCTACCTCGCGGCTCCGCCGTCCATCTCGCTCGTCCCACTCGCTCGATTCCTCCACTTCCCGCCTTCGCCCGGCTACGGCGCGGCAAGCGCTCGGAATGACAGGTGGGTGGATGGTCGTCCACCTGAACGAATTGACGGAAAGCGATTTTGATCTGCTGAAAGAATCGACAACAAAGTTCTCGATCGTTCATTGCCCGCGGAGTCACGAATATTTTGAGCATTCGCCGTTTCAGTTCGACAAATTGCGCGAGTGTGGTTTCAATATCTGTCTCGGAACAGACAGCTTGGCGAGTAATGAGGATTTGAGTTTGTTCGCGGAGATGCGCGCGTTTCAAAAAACATTTCCGAAAGTGCCGGCGGAGCACATTTTTGAGATGGTAACTTTGATGCCCGCGCTCGCGCTGGGGAAACCACATGTGCTCGGACGGATTCGAAAGAATTTTTTCGCTGATTTGATCGCGATCCCGATCGCTCGCGACGGCGAGTCCGTCCTGCGGCGGACAAGATCGACATCGGTGTTCGAGCAGATTATCGGATTCGATCGGCCAGTGAGTTGGTCGATGATGGGCGGCGAAGTGCAGGCCAATCCCTCACCTTAATCCTTTCCCTTTGGCAAAGGGAGAGACGAACAGAAAACCGTCAAAGCCCCGGGAATTCTCAAAACCGCTTTCTTTTTCTCAAAACTGAAATATTCTCCGCGCTGAGATTTACCATGGCTAAAATCGTAATTATCGATGACGAACCCGCGATGGTAGAAGTCATCGTGACTCTCTGTCGGGAAAAGGGTCACCAGGTTTTCCCGTTCAACTCCGCGCAGAAAGCAGTCGAGCAATTGGACAGCATCGCGCCGCAGGTCGTGATCGCCGACATCAAAATGGAGACGATGACCGGGTTTGATGTGCTCCGGCATGTGCGCGAACATCGTCGGCAAACAGCGGTGATTTTGATCACGGCCTACGGCACGGTCGAAACCGCGGTCGAGGCGATGAAGATGGGCGCGTACGACTACGTGACCAAGCCGTTCAAGATCGACGAGCTGCAGCTAACCGTGCAACGGGCGCTCGATTACCAGGCGGCGCTGCGCGAGAACGTTTATCTTCGCAAGGAGCTGAAGAACCGTTACCGGTTTGAAAATATCATCGGCACCAGCGGGAAGATGCAGAGCGTTTATAATCTCATCAGCAAGGTCGCCGACACCGACAGCACAGTGCTGATCATGGGCGAAAGCGGGACGGGCAAGGAATTGGTTGCGCGCGGCCTGCATTTCAACAGCAATCGGCAGCATCATCCGTTTGTGGCGATCAATTGCAGCGCATTGCCGGAAAATTTGCTCGAGTCGGAATTGTTCGGTCACAAGAAAGGTTCGTTCACCGGAGCGGTAGCGGACAAGCGCGGTCTGTTCGAAGAAGCAAACCTCGGCACAATTTTTCTGGACGAAGTGAATTCGATGGCGCCGGCGTTGCAGACAAAACTCCTGCGCGTTTTGCAGGAGCGCGAAGTCCGGCGCGTCGGCGACAACAAGAGCTCACCCGTTAATGTGCGCGTAGTCGGCGCGACGAACGAGGCGCTTCAGCCGAAGCTCAAAGACGGCACATTTCGAGAGGATTTGTATTACCGCCTGGCGGTGATTCCAATTGAGCTGCCGGCATTGCGCGAGCGGTTAGAAGATGTGCCGCTGCTCGTAAATCATTTTCTGCAAAAGCAAGCGAGCGCGACCGGTGGCGAGCCGAAGAAGATCGACGCCGAGGCGGTGGATATTTTGTGTCACTACAATTATCCCGGGAACGTGCGCGAATTGGAGAACGCGATCGAGCGCGCCTGCGCTTTATGCGAGAACGAGATGATTTTGCCGAGCGATTTGCCGCCGCACATCGTGAGTCACGCCAAAGGCGACAAAGCGGATCAGGTGTTGGCGAGTATGCCGGTGGGCCAAACACTGGACGATTTTGTGCAGCAGCAAGAGCGTAACTACATCGAAGCAACGCTGCAGCATTGTGACGACTCGCGCGAGAAAGCGGCCAACATGCTCGGCATCAGTATGGCGACCCTGTATCGCAAGATCGAGCCAAAGAAGAAATAGACAGACGGCACGAGCCTAACCGCGCTTGACGAAGATTCGGAGCTGGTCGGCGGCGTCCTGCAATTCATCGAGCCGCTCCAAAGCGGCTTTTTGTTTTGCCAGGACTTCGTCGTT
The DNA here is from genome assembly GCA_030774845.1 of Verrucomicrobiota bacterium. Classification (GTDB taxonomy): domain Bacteria; phylum Verrucomicrobiota; class Verrucomicrobiia; order Chthoniobacterales; family UBA10450; genus AV40. Next base: position 6,342 of record JALYKJ010000347.1, on the reverse strand, counting down.
AGCAGCTTTGATTTGTTCGAGCAGTTTGATCGCGTCCGGAATCGAATGAACATCTGCCGCGGCCTGCACGGAAGTTGTCGATATTGCAGCCGTGGCGGACGACAATTGGGGAGGGGGATTGCGCGCTGACGCCACCAACGGCCAGTAAAACTGCAAAAACAAAAAGAATTGTCGCGCGCATTATCATTATTTTTCCCGTTTCGAATAAATTCGGGCGGTGCGAATGGTTTCGGCGACTGCAGCGAGTTTCTCTTCGATTTTCGCCTGATTCTCGGCGAGCTGCGCTTGTTGTGTCTGGACTTCTTTGATTAGCGCGAGAAGTTTTTGTTCCTGGTTTGGATCCGGCGTTTGCGCTACGCTAAACGACATAACCATCAGCGTGCCGGGCAGGAAAAGCGCGAGAAGAATTCGTTTCATCTCGGAAGTGATCGACTCGCTCAACTGGGTAGCAAGTCGTGTTCTTGCGATTGGTCTTTAGTGCGAAATTACCGGCCGCGGGAGGCAGGGGGCCCGTAACCTGCTTGCCTGTCCGTCGCCCGACAGTAAACTCCACGTATGGCCGGACCTGGGATGCATCAGACGCAGAATCTTTCTCTGCAACAAGTCCTTGCCCCGCAACTTCAGCAAAGTCTGCTCATCTTGCAGGCGCCGTTACTCGAGCTGCGAAATCTCGTTCAGCAGGAAATGGAAACGAATCCGGTGCTGGAAGAATTGCCTGACGCGCCGAATCCGGACGCGCCAGCGGAATCGGAAACCCCCGCTGAGGACAATTTCAAAGAGGAGTTCGATAAGCTGGCCAAACTCGATGAGGAATGGCGCGATTACATGGCGCAATCGAGCAGCTACAGCGGCCGCTCGCAGGAAGCGGAAGAAAAACGCCAGTTCTTTTTCGATTCGATCCCGACCCAGGAGACACTGCAACAGCATTTAATGGGGCAGCTCAACCAGAACGCGCTCGACGCGGATGATCGCAAAACGGCCGAACTGATCATCGGCAACATCGACGACAACGGATTTTTACAGACGACGCCGGAAGAGATGGGTCTCAACACCGGAATACCGCAGGAAGATTTCGAGCACATGCTTACGCTCATCCAAAGCTTTCATCCGCCGGGAGTCGGCGCGCGCGATTTGCCCGAGTGTTTGCTCATTCAGCTGAAACGCGAAGGCCGCCAAAGTAGTCTCGAATACAAAATCGTCGCCGACCATATGCAGGATTTGGGCAAACGACGTTTTCCGGAAATTGCGCGCCGGATTGGAATCAGCGTCGAACAAGTGCAAAAGTGCGCGAACAACATCGCTCAGCTCGATCCACGACCAGGCGCCATTTTTGCCGAGGCGCCGAAAAATTATGTGCTGCCGGATGTGACTGTCGAAAAGGTAAATGGCACTTTCCAGGTCATCTTAAACGGCGAACAAATTCCGCATTTGCGCATCAGCAACACTTACAAAGACATCATGGCGCAGGACCGCAATGGAAGCGAAGTGAAGGACTACATTCGGGACAAGATCCGCAGCGGAAAATTTTTGATCAAATCGATCCACCAACGTCAGCAAACAATTTCCAACATTGCGCACGAGATCGTGAAACGGCAGCGCGAGTTTTTTGAGAAAGGGTCAGCGTTCCTTAAGCCGATGACGATGGTGCAGATCGCGGATGCGGTCGGCGTGCATGAGACGACGGTGAGTCGGGCGATTTCCGGCAAATACATGTCCACGCCGCAGGGCGTGTTCGAGATGAAATACTTTTTCACGCCCGGTTACAAAACCGCGACCGGCGAATCGATGAGCAACACGAGCGTAAAGGAAGCGATCCTCGACTTGGTGAAAAACGAAGAGGGCAATGCTCCGCTCAGCGACAAGGAAATCGTGGAGATTTTGAGCAAACGGGGCATTCCGATCGCGCGACGCACAGTCGCCAAGTACCGAACCGAGCTGAATATTCTGCCGAGCAACATGCGGCGGAGGTATTAGGATTTTCTTTGTAGCGGCGCTCTGCGAGCGTCGCATTATTTGATTGTGCGACGGTCATAGACCGCCGCTACAGTTAAAAAGATGAATCCGTCACTTCGCGCCAGCGTCATCTCTGAATGGCGCGGTCTGCCGGAAAAACGGCCTGCGCCAGATCGATGGCAGACAGCGGCGGTTGTTTTGCCGAAATTGATGCAGCGGCTCGGGCTGAAAGAACGGCTGCATGAAACCGAAGTGATGGAGGCTTGGGCTAAAATCGTTGGCGACTTCATCTCTGCCCATTCGGCGCCGGTCGCGTTGCGGGAAGGGGTTCTTTACGTGCGTGTGCTCCAACCAGCGCTGCATTACGAGCTCGAGCAGGTTTCCAAGATCGACATCTTGCGAAAGCTGAAGCAGCGCTTCGGCGGAAAAGTCATTCGCGACATCCGTTTCCGGGTCGGTTAAATAGCCCTGGCTGTTAGACCTCGGCGATCATTCAGCAAAGTGTCCGGAATTTTCGGTAGTGGTACAGTTGAAGCACGCCGTTGCGCTCCATTACATGCACTACAACTTCTGCCGGATTCACCAACCGTTGCGCGTCACTCCAGCGATGGAGGCAGGAGTTTCCGATCACGTTTAGCGCTTGGACGACGTTATTGCTTTGCTAGAGCCGAGCCGTGGCTAATTTTATTCTCATGAGCACGAGCATCAGAAATCATTTACCCGGCACGATTGAGCAGATTGTATCTGACAAGGTTGTCTCAGAAATTGTCATCAACACTGCCGCTGGGCCGGTGACTTCGATCATCACAACCGGCTCGGTCACGCGGATGAACCTTAAAAAGGGAGACGCCGTTTTTGCCATAATCAAAGCTACCGAAGTGTCCATCGAAAAGGAATCATCGGCGGGGAATTGAAACTGTACCACTACCGAATTTTCGGGAACTTGTTTGTTTGCCGGTTTAGTTCCAGTCTACAGGTCCGTCGTTGCCCTTCGAAGATCGTCGATTTTCAGCTTCAATTTGCCGATAATCGTTTGAAAGCGCACGTCGGCCGCAATCGCGTCGAATCGCGGATCGAGAGAAAGGGAGCGGTAATCGATCCACCCCGCTGAAACTGCGGCCTGCAGATGCCCAATGGCCGGTTCGGTTTTGCCGAGGGAGGACTCGATCGCAGAAATTCGATAAAGGATGTCGGGATTATCGAGTGCAGATGCCAGCTGTTTTAGTTCCTTAACCAGGCACTCTTGTAATAGAGGATCGCCGAAGCGACCCGCTTTCTTGTTAAGAGCAAGACGGCCCAAGGCCGACTTGTAGCTAATGCCGCCGTAAAATGTGCCGCCGCCGTCCGGGTCTTCTCGTTGGAGGGCTGCGTAAAGCTGTTCCGCTTCAGGGAAATTGCGCGCGAAAAATTCAATTTCAGCGGCCAATTGAGCTCCATCAGTGGCTTCCGGATTGTGGTTACGATGCTCCTGGCAAAAAGCGCGTGCCTTGGCGAACTCGGCATTGAGCAAAAACAGGCGCGCAGTGCAGATCCATCCATGCGATCGCTCCGGATGCAAATCAGTGGATCGGCCATAAGCGGCGTGCGCTTTTTCGTCATTGCCCAAGGCGGTCCAACAGTCCCCGATGGGGCAATCGTATTCGCCTGGCCGGGAATCGGAGCGTTTCGCCAGAGCGAACCAGCGCAACGCCTGGTCCGGTCGGCCGAGTTCGTTGTAAACCATTCCGAGCAAAGCGGCGGACTTTCCGTCGAGGGCGCTCGTTTCGATCGCGTGTAGACCGGCGTCCAGCGCTTTGCCGAATTGTCCGCGTTGATAATTGACTCCCGCCAAAACGCGCAAAACTTCGCCCGAATTTGGCGCCAGACGAGACGCCTCTTTCACTTCGCGCTCTGCGTAAGCAAGCGAATTCGCATCCGCCAGGTAATGCGTGCGGGCAGCCGCGGCACTGGCGAGATAAGCATGGGCGAGCGCGGAAGAAGGTTCCAATTTTAGCGCTTTTTCGAAACAACTGATCGCGCGATCAAAGTCGCGCACGGTATAGTGAAAGTTCAGCTCGCGGCCAGCTGTAATCAGCTCGCGCGCCTGCTCATTTCGCATCGCCGGATCGCTCTTTGCCGCAATCAAATTTGACCAATCGTTTGCGGCCAAGACTGAATACAGCGCCGGCGCTAAACCGCGTGTGAATGATTTCAAATCGGGAGTTTCGCTTAGATCGACAATTCGCCCGAAGAGTGATTCGCCATCAGGGTCGAGCAGCTGCACGGAAATTTGCGTGCCGCGATTGGTTTTTCGGCGAGTGCCGAAGAGCGCGGTGCGCGTTCGAAAATTGCGAGCGGCCTCTTTCACATCGCCGGCATTGCTGACCGCAACCACTCGTGCATTTCCAATGCCGGAAAGCTGCATCTGCAATGCTTGCGCTAACGACCCGGTCCAATCCGATTCTTCCGTTGCATTATCGAGATCGAGGAACGGCAACACTGCGACGGAGTTCCGCGCCAATTCGTTTTCCCGCACTTTGTTTTCCAACTCCCAACTTTGAATCTGACGCGCCGCGATGACTCCGCCGAAGAAAAGACAAGCGATAAGGCTGACCGCAAGGATTGGATTCCGACGCGACCAGCGATACAAACGCTCCGGTGGTGAAACGGGGCGGGCTTTGACGGGTCGGCCTTCCAACCAACGGTCGAGATCTTCGGCGAGCGCTTCGGCAGATTGGTAACGGAGGTTGGGATCGCGTTCGAGACAGCGGGCGCAAATTGTTTCCAGATCGCGCGATACGTTCGGCACAACCGAACGCAGCTTCGGGGCGTCATTTTCGGCTGCCTGACGAAGCACCGCAACGGCGTGCTCGCCCAAAAATGGCGGCCGCCCGCTGAGCAGCTCGAATAAAATCGCGCCGAGACTATAGATATCAGTCGCGGGTGTGAGATCCGCGGCCGCATTCTCCGCTTGTTCGGGTGCAATATATCCCGGCGTGCCGAATACAGTGAGCGTGCAGGTAAGCTCGCTGGCGGTGTCGAGCCACTTTGCCAGACCGAAATCGCTGATCATCGGCTCACCACGCGCATCCATTAGAATGTTTCCGGGCTTCAAATCCCGGTGGAGAATTCCCTGGCTGTGAGCGTGATCGACCGCTCGCGCCACCGCCGCAACCAGTTGCACTGCGCGCCGTGGCGATTCGCGGAAGCTTTCCTTTGAGTCGAGTAAACTTCCGCCGGAGGCGAATTTCATACTGAAAAACGGAAGCCCGTCGTCAGTCGCGCCCACATCGTAAATGGGCAGGATATTCGGATGATCGAGGCTGGCCGCCGCGGTCGCTTCGCGTTGAAAGCGTGTAAGTGTTTCGCGCGAGTCGCTGCGGTAATTGAGCACTCGTTTCAACGCCACGATTCGCCGCGAGGGAGCATGTCGTGCGCGATAAATTACTCCCATGCCACCGCGACCGATTTCTTCCAAAATACAATAGCTGCCCAGTTGCCAATCACGATCTGGAATGTCGACAGCGGCGAGGAGCGCGTCGAAGTCCTCGATGTTCGCCGTCTCATCCGAATCAAGACCGCTGCGCAACAAACAACTCACGCAAAGGCCGGACGCGACTCGCGCAAGCGACCCACATCGGCAGCGCGCGCAATCTTGCGCGGCACGTTCCGGTAAATCAGTCAGGCCCGAAAAATTCATATTCTCATTCACTGCGTGCTGGCGAGTGCGGCGCACAAATAACGGATTTCGTCATCCACGTCCGCGGGGTTTGCTACCGTCTGCGCGACTTCCTGTCGCAGAATGGCGCGATAACGCACTCGCAGTTGATGCAGGACGCGTTTGATCACGGTCTCGGGCACTCCCAACGAAGCGGAGAGGTTCGCATAAGAAATTTCCATTCGCTCAACGCTTAAGTATTTGCTCAGGGTGGTGAACATGCGCAATCGGCCGCGGCTTTCACATTCTTCCGCCAATCGCCGAAGGGCTTGCTTGACTACGGTTGCGGCCCAGCGCACATCAAAAATCCGTTCTGGCGGCCAGGTTTTCAATTCTTGCCCGTAGATCGACAATTGCGACGGCGCTTCTGCCATCCACTCATCCCAAGCCACGAATTGTAGCGTTCCGCCACGTTTTTGCCGTCGGGCGAGGTGCTGCTTGTCATTCAGAAAATTTTCCACCGCTGTCCGCAGCAGTGATCGAAAGCGGCCGCGTGCTGGATCTGCCAGCGAAAGCAAATTGCCTTTAAGGAGCATGACAAAAAAATCCTGCGTTAAATCTTGGGCGTCGGTTACTGAATACCCGCGACGGCAGATCAATGCGAAAACCGGTCGCCAATATACGCAGCACAGCTCGGACAACGCTCTCTGCGCCGCATCCTGCGTCTCGCTCGTTTGCGCACAGGAGAGGAC